>PXBU01000058.1 GCA_003566795.1 Puniceicoccaceae bacterium
CAGGTTCGCGGCGAACGGGGCCTCCAGACTATCGAGCGTGGCTGCGCTGGTCACTGCCCACAGCAGCGGAATCGGCAGCAGCAAGAGACACCATAACGGACGGGCGCAGATGAGGACGAAGCCGAAAAAGAAGCAAACGGTCGGGTCGGGGGCCATGCCGAAATAGGCCGCGCCTTGCCAGCCACGCTCGGCCCAGAGATCGAGCAGGGGATACACTGCCAGAGCAATCAGGGCGATACCAAGGCCCGTGACAGTGTGGACTCTGGGCTGGAATGATTCATGCGACTGCGTGAAAAAGGCCCAAATGAGTATGAGCGCTATTTGCACCAGAAAGCCCCAGCCGAAAATTTGCCCCACCGGCGTGAGCTCTGCATAAAGCGGCAGCTGGAATGTGAGCGCACTGGTGGCAAAAGGAATGGCCAGCATGAATGCCGCGACGCGGGTCTTTCCCCGCCACGCGAGCACGAGGATAGCCACGCCCAACAAGAGCATCAACAGATGCAGCGGCCACCAGGCTTCAAACTGTCGCTCAAACAGCCGAAAGTAGATTTCATCGGTGAAGGAGATGAAATCGGCGATGGAGTAGCCGCCCGGGAGTTCAATCCGGCTCATAGATTCTCAACGTATCGAATCATCTTCTTCCGCGTCGCTTCATCCGGCATGCGCCCCAGCCGGGCACCCATATTCTCCTGCATGTGCTCGACCCGACTGGTGGCGGGTATGGCGCAGGTAACCGCCGGGGGGGAGACAATAAACTTAAGCAGGAAATCCGCCCAGGTCTGGCAATCAATTTCCGATGCCCAGTCGGGCAGGGGTGCGTTGGTTCGTTTGAGCCTTCTGATCAGATCACCGCCGTCGTAGGGGCGGTTGGCAATGACGGCGATGCCGTTGTCGGCCGCTGCCGGGAGCAGTCGCTGCTCCACCTCGCGGTGGGTGAGATTATAGGTGAGCTGCACAAAATCCAGCGTCTCGCTGTTCATGATTCTCTCAAACTCGCGGTGGCGGCGCCCATGCGAGGTGGTGATGCCGATGTAGCGGATTTTTCCCTCCGCTTTCATCCGTCGTAGCGTAGCGAGGTGGGGTTCCCAAGCGACAAGGTTGTGAATCTGCATCAGATCAAAGACCTCCACGCCCCACATTTCGGCCGATTCAGCCGTTTGTGTCCGGGTGGCGTCGTCCTCGGGCGTCCAGATCTTTTCGGCGGAGAAAAGTGTTTCAGGAATGGAGCCCATTTTATCCAGCGCGTAGCCTACCACTTCCCGCGCAGAACCATACATGGGTGAATTGTCGACCATGCCGCCGCCGTGGTCAAAAAAGCTGCGCAGCACTTCTGTGCGGGCATCGCGGAGGGCGGTATCGCTGCCGACGTTAAAGGTGCGCCAGGTACCCATGCCGATCACGGGTAACTTCTCGCCGGAAGAGGGTATTTTTTTCATCAGGCCCTCGGTGCTGCGAGCAAGCGCAACGTAGGGCGAAGCGGCCAGTGCGATTGCTCCGGTGCCGATTAGCTTGAGCGAATGTCTGCGGGATAGGTTCATGACGAGGGAGGAGTGGAGGTTTATTGGTTGGACTGGCTTTTAATCGACCCCCGAAAGCAGGTGAACGTTCCAAGGATGAGGATGAAACATGCGAGTACGAATATTTTATTGATAAACCAGTTGGTGCGAAAGATGTCCCATTCCGGATCCGGCCCGGACAGGAAGCGGTAAAATAGCGCGAGGATGATGATGATCTCCACGACGGACATCACAATTGCCAGCGGGCGGGTGTAAGATGGCCATCGCAGCAGGGCCCAGGCAAGCCATACATGGGCGACGGGCCAGAGGTCCCAAAAGATATGGGTGGTCAGCGGGAGTCCGTAGGCACTGGCATAGGCAAGCGGAAACAGATATTTGATCACGATCGTCCAAGCCGCCAGGATGATCAAAAAATGTGCCAGAAAGGCGGTCCACCCGCCGGGTGCGGGGCAGCAGGAATAGCTCTGATGGAATTTATCCACTCGGTTTCCAATGAGAACCTCTTGGTCGCCAGCGTCAAACGCAAACGCTAGGAAAACCGAATCCCGCGCACACGACCGAACCGGCCACTGCCGGGACACATGCGTTTGGTTGTGCGAAAAAAAATCGGTTTTGGGCTTACCTTTTTCGAAGTGCTGTTTATGGCTGATGATATGGTTGATTACGATACCGGAAAGACGCAGCACAAGGCTCTCTTGAAGTGGGTCCAAAAAATGGTCGAGCTCTGTGAGCCGGATACGGTGCATTGGTGCGATGGCTCGCAGCAGGAGGCCGGCCAGCTCTTCGACATGATGGTGGCCAAGGGCAGCTGTGTGAAACTCAACGAGGAACTCCGCCCGAATAGTTATCTTTTTCGCTCGGATCCGCGCGATGTGGCGCGGGTTGAATCGAAGACGTTTATTTGCTCGCAGAATAAACACGGGGCCGGCCCGACCAATAATTGGGAGGATCCCCGCACCATGCGGCATAAAATGAAGGACCTTTTCAAGGGCTGCATGCGCGGACGCACGATGTATGTGATCCCCTTCAGTATGGGCCCGATTGGTGGGCCGATTTCCAAGATCGGGGTGGAGCTGACGGATTCGCCTTATGTGGTGGTGAATATGCGCATTATGGCGCGAGTGGGTGACCCCGTGTTGGAGGTGCTGGGTGATGACGGCTTCTTTGTGCCCTGTTTGCACTCGGTGGGTTATCCGCTCGAAGAGGGCGTAGAGGATGTGCCCTGGCCCTGTGATCCGGAAAACACGCACATCGTCCATTTCCCGGAAGAGCGCACCATCGTCTCCTATGGTTCCGGCTACGGAGGTAATGCGCTGCTGGGTAAAAAATGCCTGGCTCTGCGCATCGCCTCGACCATGGCCCGGGACGAAGGCTGGATGGCGGAGCACATGTTGATCCTCGGCTTGGAGGAACCGGACGGACAGAAGCATTATGTCGCGGGCGCCTTCCCGAGTGCCTGCGGTAAGACCAATTTTGCTATGTTGACGCCGCCGCAGGGGATGGAGGGCTACAAAGTCACCTGCGTCGGTGACGACATCGCCTGGATCAAGCCCGGTCCGGATGGGCGTCTGCGCGCGATCAACCCCGAGGCCGGTTTCTTCGGTGTGGCACCCGGCACGTCGGATAAAACCAATCCCAATGCCATGGCCTCCTGCGCCCGCGACAGCATCTTTACCAATGTGGCACTTACGGATGAGGGTGACGTCTGGTGGGAAGGCATGACGGAGGAGCCGCCCGCGCACCTGATCGACTGGAAGGGCAAGGACTGGACCCCGGCAAGCGAAACACCCTCAGCCCATCCGAATAGCCGCTTCACGGCACCGGCGGCTAACTGCCCGGTGATCGATCCCGAATGGGAAAAACCCGAGGGCGTGCGTATCCATGCGATTATTTTTGGTGGTCGCCGGATGAGCGATGTGCCGC
>PXBU01000129.1 GCA_003566795.1 Puniceicoccaceae bacterium
AATGGTTCAAGGCGTCACCCCTGCCCATAAGGGACTTTCACCCTCAAGATTAATGGCTTACATTATCGTAAGCCAAGGCACCCATGCCGGGCACACACCAGCGGTTCGTGCGATCGGGTTGTGGTTGGTTGCCACTGGCTTTGATCCAGCCCCGCCGCACAACCACCAAACCGTTAGGCGCCTAATCTATTGACTATAAATATGATGACAAAAAGCCAAATTAACAGGATTCTCTACATAACTATTGGTATAACAATGATTGCAAGCTTTGTTATTTTATTTTTTGTAGAAAATCTATTCTCAAAAAATGGCATTCAAATACTTGCAAAAGTTTTTAGCGTAACAGTGATAATTTGGGGGCTGTATTTTAGATATGGTTGGAAATGGCCATTAGTAAGTAGAATTTTGAAAAAAGAAAATCTGAATGGTACTTGGTTCGGTATGTATAAATCTCGTAATACAGTAACAGGAGAAATATTTGAAGGACAGATTTCTTTGGTTGTACGTCAGAACTTTTTAAATATCAATGTAACCTCTTATACAAATCAATTCGTATCATTCTCTTTTGCAGAAACCCTCTTGCATCATAATAATAGCAACTCAAACCAACTCGTTTACCTTTATTCTCAAAATGAATATGAACCAATTAAAGAAGGAGTTAGAAGAGGTACTTCTGAGCTAAATCTAATTCATGAAGTTGAGAGTTCACGTCTTTTCGGTACTTTTTGGACTAATATGAATTCTAACGGGAGCTTGAACGTAAGTAAACTTTCAAATAAACATATTGAATCTTTTAGTAAAGCTGAAGAAAAATGGCTCAACGAGAAAGTAACATGAAATATATTTACGTAGATGGTGATAATATTGGTCTTCTAATTGAAAACTGTTTTTTAAACAACGATGAACATTCTTTGAAATTAATTAATGAATTAGTACATGAAACAGTAAATAGAGTTAAAGAATTACTTATATCCGAAAACAATACTATTATTTTTTGTGGTGCAGATGGTATAATTGGGAAAGCTCAAAACTTTAACGGTGAGAGGCTACTTGAAAAAATCCGAATGGAAAAAAACCATTTTACTTTCTCTTTCGGCATAGGAGAATCATTAAGAGAGTCTTACGTGGCACTTAGATATGCAAAAGCAAATGGAAAAGATATTGGTGCAGAATTACTCAATAATGAATTCATTGTTTACAAATAAAAATGATTTAGGATGAGCAGAGATTGGGAATCAATTTTTTCAACTTGGTCAAATGGTCCAAGTACTTCAGAACAACAGAAAGCTGAGAACGCCGAAAGACAGATACGTAAGGCAATAGATGCAAGTGAAAAATTAAAACGACGCAACATAAAAGTATTTACACAAGGATCATACAGAAATAGGGTCAATGTAAAAAAAGACAGTGACGTTGATATTGGAATACTTTGCTATGATGTCTTTTTCCCAGACTACCAGGACGATAACATTAAATCCATATTAAAAGAGAGTTTTGAACCAGCTACTTATACTTATTCTGTATTTAAAAATGAAATAGAGGAAGCCTTAATTCAGAGATTTGGTCAAGACAGTGTCAGAAGAGGTAGCAAATCATTTGATATAAAAGAAAACACCTATCGTATAGAGGCAGATGTTGCTGCATTTTTTGAGCATAGAAGATACACTTCAGCTACAAATTACCACTCTGGTGTAGAAATGATTCCAGATAATTTTAAACCACCAATAATTAGAAATTGGCCTGAACAACACTACAATAATGCTGTAGCTAAGAATAATACCACAAATAGAAGGTTTAAGAGAGCTGTTAGAATATTAAAAACACTTTCTAATGAGATGTCTAACTATGGTATTCAATCTGCTAAAGATAGTCCCAGTTTCTTAATTGAATGTCTAGTCTGGAATACACCAAACGATAATTTCAACAACTATAGCTATTACTCCCTCATTAGATCGGTTTTAGCTCATCTTTTCAACAACACCATTTCAGACGATCTCTGCAATGATTGGGGTGAAGTTAATGAGTTGAAATATTTATTCAGAAGCTCTCAACCATGGGAAAGAAGTACAGCTCACCAGTTTCTAAGTGATGCTTGGGATTATATAGGATATAAATGATGCTAAAAAGAATACATATTTCCTCATTCATTGCATTGACAATAATTGTTTGGTTGATTGCTTTATGGGTACAAGGCAATCCTGTTCTCGAAGTAGACTTTATAAAGCCATTCAGTATAGTAGTCGGAGCAATCATGATAATTGTCTCTGTTTTTAATAAATATGCATGGGCTTGGAAAATATTTAAAGGTTGGTATGTAAAAATACCGGATTTAAGGGGTACTTGGTTGGTGGAATTAAAAAGTTCATGGATAGATCCAGAAACAAATACACAAATTCCACCGATAGTTGGCTATTGTATAATACGACAAACCCTTACTTCTTTAAGTTTTAGATTAATGACATCTGAATCTCGTTCTAAATCAATAGCTTATAGTATCGAGTTGCAAAGTGATGGACTTTATTTATTGTCTGCAATTTACAGAAATGAACCTAAAATTGAGCTTCAAGGTGTAAGAAGTGAAATTCATCATGGTTCATTTATTTTGCATATTCATGGTGATACCATATTCAAATTAGATGGGCACTATTGGACAGACCGAGCAAGTAAGGGCAGTATGATATTGTCAAATCGAAAGAATAAATACTTCAACACTTTTGAAGAAGCGAGTGAAGCGTATAGTGAGGAAGCAAGCGCCTAACAAAGCAAATCAAGCGGACGCGTTCGCGTTTGTTGCTTATATTCTGAATAAATGCCGCGCCGCTTATTTGCAAAGCCGTTAAGGCCCGGCAGGCTCGCAAAAATCTGGCAGTTTGGGTGCGGGGTGTTTGCTTCTGCTGAGCTTCCAATTCGCCCGTCATGTCCAGCTCGTATTGTGGGCTGCTTCTTTTAAATGTTTCCCAAGAAAAACGGGCGCCAATGGGCTTCAAAAAATAATGTCCAAGTACATTTGGCAGGCCTCCCGTTGGTGAAAATTGTCAGGTAGTGCGGAGCACGAGATTTTTTTGGAAAGTGAGCGATTGTTGGCCCAGTGGCAAATTCCGGGGGCGGCTCATCGCTTCGAAAATTTTTCTGGTAAAGAAAGGCCGCCATCGCGTTGGTTGTATTCTGTTCAGCACGGCAATCGTCGCTTTTTCAGAAAGCGGGCTCTTGTAAAATCGAGCTAAGAACGACGGGCCTGCTTTGGCTTTTTGTTGGTTTTCCCTCGGCGCCTTGGGCGTGGTTGGCTAAGAAATCCCGATAACTCGTTTCAGTAAATCAGCCGGAAAACGTTGGTCGCGGATCGCCTGGGCGAAATCTTTCCAACGCCTGCCGGGGTCATGGCGAAGTACGTGGCAGATAAAAGGGTTCGATTTGGTTTAGGCTACCAAACCTCAAGTC
>PXBU01000452.1 GCA_003566795.1 Puniceicoccaceae bacterium
CAGGCCTGCCGAGCGCGATTTCAAAGCGCAGGCCCGGGTCCCGGCCTATGGTGAGTATTTTCTTAGCCATCGTTTAAAAGTTCGTATTTCCGTGTTTGTTTTTAGTTTTCCTTCCATCTCACGCAAGATGGAATTTGGCAGTGGGGCGTCGTCTTCAATCTCCGCTGGAGTATCGTAAAAAGGAACCCCTTCATTCAGGGCTTTTTCGGCGATCTCTTGGGTGACGTGCTTCGGGCACTTTCCAATGGGGCCTTTTTTGCCGGGTACAAATCCGGCAAAGTCATGTTTCCACCGGTGCTTGTGTCGGTGGTCGCCTCTTTCGTAATGCCAAACCATGCAGTTAGTTTGCTTGCCTTCATGGTGATGCCAATCTTGAACCACCTAATCAGTCGATATTAATGTCTGTCACCGAATCACAGTCTTTGCCGAGCCCGGTTGTTTGCCGGGTGGGGGATGATTGCGACGATCTCGATCTGAGGTTGTCGAAGTTGTGGCTGCGCATTGGGATCGCGGGGGTTTTTGCGGGGCAGGGGATGGTGTTCTCGTTGGCGATGAATATGACGCCGCCGGATTATGGCACGACGGCTTACTGGACGGTGCACGGGCTGTTGATTTTTTCGTCGCTGGTGGTGATGGGCTTTTTGGGCGGGCCGCTCTTCGCCTCGACCTGGCGGATGTTGCGCACGCGGCAGCTGTCGATCGAGGGCTTGTTTACGCTGAGCCTGGCGGGTGCTTTTATTGGCTCGGTGGCGGGTTCTGTGACCGGGGAGGGGGATGTTTTCTACGAGATCGTTTCCATCGTGATCGCGATCTACACCTTCGGGCGGATGCTGGGGGAGCGCTCGCAGGCGAAGCTGCAGGCGGAGAGCAGCCAACTGCGGGAAGCCTTCGATGCGGCGATGCGGCTGGATGCCGCGGGGCGGGTGACGTCGGTGCCGGTGGCCGACGTGGCGCGGGGCGATGTGGTGCGGGTCGATCCGGGGGAGCCCTTTACGCTGGATGGGGTGGTGCGCTCCGGGGTGGGCTTTGTGCGGGAGACGTCGTTGACGGGTGAACCGCTGCCGGTGGTCCGCCGCAAGGGGGACCGGGTGCGGGCCGGGACTTATTCGGAGGATGGGAGTTTTGAGGTGGAGGTCGCCGCGGTGTTTGGCGAGCGGGAGCTGGACCAGATTCTGGATCCGGTGGAGTCCTTTTCCGGCAGGCCGTCGGAGTTGCAGACGCAGGCCAACAAGCTGGTGCAATTCTTCCTGCCGGTGGTGGCGGCGGTGGCGGCCGGGACGGCGGTCTTTTGGGCCTTTGCCGGTTCGTGGATGGATGCGGTGTTTAACAGCATGGCGGTGTTGCTGGTGGCCTGCCCCTGCGCGCTGGGGTTGGCAACGCCGGTCGCGATTTGGAACGGCTTGTATCGGCTGGCCCGGATGGGGCTGGTGAGCCGTGATGGGGCGCTGATTGATGGACTGGCACATGGCAAGCGCATCTACTTCGACAAAACGGGCACCCTCAGCGAGGCGGAGATGCAACTCGGCGAGCTGCTGGTCGCGCCGGACTGGGAGGCGCAGCGTGACGAGCTATGGACGGCGGTGGCCAGCATTGAGTCCCGGCTGAAGCATCCTGTGGCGCGGGCACTGGCGCAACTACTGCCCCGCCAGTTCGGGCAGAGCCCAGCGATCGATGAGCTCCGCTTGATCCCCGGTGCGGGGGTCGAGGCGCAGGTCGAGCTGGGCGGGCAGAAAGTTTCGCTGCGGATCGGTGAGCCGGTGGCTGGTGATGGTCAGGAGGCGGCGCGCCAGGAGCTGGATCGCAATTTGCTGATGCAGGTGGGGAAGCGGGTGTATGTCGCGATTGACGGGAAGTTGGCTGCGGTGGCGGTGCTCTCGGAGCGTTCCCGCGCAGGCGTTGCTTCGCTGTGGTCGCAGCTGGAGGATTTGGGTGTCCGGGCGGTGGTATTGACGGGCGACCCCCAGCCCGAACTCGAAATGCCGACCTCCGTGCCGGTGCATGCCGGACTTTCCTCGGAGGAGAAAGCGGTGATTATCCGCCAGGCGGTGGAAGCGGGCGAGTCGCCCTGCCTGATCGGCGACGGGATCAACGATGCGGCGGCCATGTCGCTGGCGACAAGTTCGATCTCGATGGGCAGCGGCACCGGGCTGGCGCAGTCGGCTGCCATGGGGCATTTCTATAATGACCGGATCGGGTCGCTGCCTGCGGCGATTCGTCTGGCGCGGGCGATTCACGCCCGACTCAAGGGGAATTTAGTGTATGCGGCATCTTACAATGTCTTTGGGATGACTCTGGCCGCGATGGGTCTGTTGCACCCGGTGGTGGCGGCACTCATCATGATGGTCTCCAGTGCTTTGGTGACCGCCCGGGCACTGCGCTACCAAGCTTGATTGGTAAATTCTGCTAATCGTCGCCATAAACTTTTCAACTTACAGGCAGAAAACGGTTGCCATAACTAGGGTGCACCATTTTTCTCCGCTCGTATTTAGTAAGCAATGACCGACCAAAAGACTCCCTCACGTAAAGGTTTTATCAAAAAAGCCGGCTTGGCCCTAGCGGGTATTTTCACCCTTTCGGCTGCATCCACATCAGCACCGTCGACTCGATCGAAGACGGCGGGTGCGGCGCGTCGGTCTGACCCCTTCAAGCGCATCCGTCCCGCTCGTGGTGCTGTCCAGCGCAAGGCATAGACTGCCATTCTTGTCCCGCGCATCGAACCTTTCAAGTCGCCATGTCAAACGTATTCCCAAGGTGGGCTAACACCGTCCCGGTCAAAGTCATTATCGCGCTCACGCTGTTTTCGACAGCGGTGGTGCTCGGCGTGACTTATTATTTCACTCCCAAATACACCCGCGTCGGCTATGCGCCCACGCAGCCAGTGGCTTTCAGCCATGCGCTGCATGCGGGGCAGTTGGATATCGACTGCCGCTACTGCCACACATTTGTGGATCGCTCGGCGCACTCGAATGTGCCGGCCTCGAATGTCTGCATGAGTTGCCACAGTATGGTGCTGCGGGATGATCCCCAACTTGCTGTGGTGCGCGATAGTTACGAATCCGGGGAGCCGATTCCCTGGGTACGCATCCATGAATCGCCAGACTATGTTTACTTCAACCACGCGGTCCACGTAAACCGGGGCATCAGCTGTGTGGAGTGCCACGGGGATATCCAAAACATGGAAGTGGTCCATCACGCCAAACCGCTCTCGATGGCCTTCTGTCTGGAGTGCCACCGGAATCCTGAGGAATACATCCGCCCGATCGAAGAAGTCTATAATCTTGATTGGGAGCGCCCGACTGATTCGGAGTCGCTCGCCGAGATCCACAGCTTTGTTCACGACTGGAAAATTAATCCGCCGCAGAGCTGCTCCGGTTGTCACCGCTAAACGAAATTTACCGATAATGAACGAATCAGAACTATCTGGCCCGCGTTACTGG
>PXBU01000298.1 GCA_003566795.1 Puniceicoccaceae bacterium
ATGCCGACGGCATCACCGGGGCAAACCTCGTGACCGAAGGGGCGCCCCGCACCGCCCGCATCGGCCTCCGCTACCGCTTCTAGCTAAAACCAGAAAGTGGCTGAGTGGGCCACCGCACGGGGAGCGATCTCAGCATTGCCAAGCCCTCAATCAAGACGCCAAAGGCGTCACTCATCGTAGCCCAAGGCAACGCCTTGGGTTTTCGGTTCCAACAACCATGCGCAGGCTGAAGGCCTTCCTCAACCTTCTCAGCGGAGGGGCTGACGGGCCAAGAGCTGACTACGGTTCTTTACCCCAAGCTTGGCATACACCGAGCTGATTTGATTTTTCACAGTCCCGAGGGCACGGCCCGTTGCCGTCGCTATCTCAGCATTGCAAAGCCCTTGCTCAAGATAGGTCAACACGCGGCGCTCCTTTGGCGTCAGCTCTGCAAGGCGATCGGCCCAGACCACATCATCAGCGCACGCAGCAGCCACCGCGCCCCCACACTCCGTAAAATGGACCTGCAAATGCGGCAAAGCCAAGCGCTTACCCGCCGACCGCACAACGCGGATCATTGCCGTCGCCCCGGGCAGTGCCGCACTCGCGATGCGCTCCTCCATCGAGGGGAGCTCAGCGGGGGATTGGTAACCCTCCAGTGCTTTATAACAACGCTTTTTTAAGCGCCGGGCCCCGGTCAGGAGCGCATCCGGCAGAAGGAAGCGACTCCGCTTATTGTAGCCCGCCGCACGCTCAATCCCGTGCTCCCAGCGAAGGCAAGCCTCGCGGGCTGTATCACTCGCCGAGACAAGATTAAGCTCCCAATCGAGCAGCAGCGCGGGCACTTCCAGCCCCTCACTCCAGCGCCGTAAAGCCCGACGCTCCCGTTCGATCCGGTAGTGCGCCGAGCAACGGTCTAACACGGGATCGATAATGCCGTGTAAAGCGTCGACCTTACGGCGCTCCGCCTCGCTGAACTCACCCGCAGCCCGACTTCTTGCCAGGATCACAACCGCCGCGATCTGTCGCCGACGGTAGAAGCAAAGGGTCAAAAAATAACGCCACCCAAAGGGCGCAAGAAACTCCTGGTAGTGAGGATCGGCCAGCAGCCGCGCTTCCGTGCCCATGTAAGCCTCCCAGGGGACCACCCGTTGCCAAGGGTTTGACTTCAAAAAAGCGTGCAAGGGGGAGCTTAAGACCATTGCGCTGACCCGCCCCGCCTCCATCTGCTCATAGACACCATCGGTACTGCGCAAGACCTGAGGGATGACGTGGTCCACCACCTCGGCGAACAAAACCGTATCGACACCGGGCACCACGCGAACCAGTTCTGACTGCAACACCCTCCAGAAAGCGCCATAGTCAAGCACCCGGTCGAACACCCCCTTTGTCCACGCTGCTACGGTTTTCACATCCATTCGTGACCTTTGAACTAATTCCCCGTCAAAACGCAAGCCTTTGGCTAAGCCTTAAACCCCTGACCACCAACAAGCAAAGAAGATCAACCGCACTACATTGAGCTCACTGACCCAAGGTATGCATAGCGCGGGTGAAATTATTTTAGGAAAAAGGTTTATTTGCCTTTGGATGTCCCGGGCTTGGGTTGTGGCTCGTGCCGAAGATGGAAACCAAACCAGACGCGCCCACCCTGCCTCAGTTCACACCGCCAGCGAGGGGAACGGCCCGGCGAAGCCGCGCCCTGCGCAAGCGCAGACGCCCGCTGTTCTTCAGCGGTCGGCGCTTTGTCCGCTGCTTTGGCCTACGACCGCTGCAATGGACCTGTCGCCTGGCTAATCTGCGGACGACCACCGTCCTCGCCCCGCAACACGACGAAGCGGTCTATCGCCTCCGCTACGAAATCTACCGTGGCGAGGGCTTTATCGCACCAACCCCGGAAGCAAGCTTTCAAGACGCCTTTGATGATTGGTCCGAACAAATCCTGATTCACCGCGGTGCAAAGCCCATCGCCACCTGCCGATTGATTCTCGGCGCCCATCCCAACTTTAAGGGCTATTGGACGGATAGCCTCTTTGCGCTCAAAGCCCTTCCCCCGGCAGCTGAAACCGCCGAGGTCAGCCGCTTTGGCGTGGACCGCGCGGACCGGGGCAAAAGTGGTCTGGTTTTTCTCGCCCTATTGCTTGCGATCCATGACGCGGCTCATCGCCACGCCATTCGTTATCTGATCGTAAACATGCCGCTCAGCCTCGCCCGTCTCGTTCAGCAGTACGGCATAAGGCCTTATCCGCTGGAGCAAGCCAGTCCCGAGCCGCGGCATCTCGATAACCGCAAACTCATCAGTGGTTACTTCGCCAGAAAACGCCTCCTCCCCTACGTCTTTCATCTGGACGACATCATCCAGACCTTCCGCCTCAAACCTCTGGTTAAGATCAAATAGGACGGGGAGCTTCCCACTTAATCGCGAACATGGGTAAGCCGTACAACTAAAACTCCGCGTTAAGGCACGGGGCGGTCCCTCCGCATGAGGGTGGTGCCCCTCTCCACTAGTTCGTAGAACGTGGGGCATGGCCGCGGCGCGCTAGCGACGTTGTCCAGCACCTACTGGTTCTGATTTTCTCTCACAAAGGCACGAAGGCACAAAGCTATGCATCGAGTTGTCCATTGATCGTTTTAGGGATGCCATGCTTCATAAGCACAGCTCCAAAGTTCAGGAAAAATCCAAGCTTCCATTCAATCAGCTTAAAATAGGTCGGGAGCTGCTTTTTGTGAGCTGGGCTGATTTTCTCAACGGACTTCAGTTCGAGGATTCCTTTACCTTCGACAATCAAGTCGGCCCGAAACCCTTCAGCAAACTTTTTACCCTAAAATTCAATAGGAACGCTGACTTGGCGAATGACTTTTAAACCCTTCTTTTCGAGTCCACGAGCCAGGGTCACCTCGTAAACGATTTCCAGTAATCTTGGGCCCGACGCTCGATGGCGCTGGATGCATTCATCAACAACAATCTTCCCGATCCCGTTTTCAGTCAGCCTTTGTGCCTTGGTGTCTTTGTGAGCGTTCCATTCTTTTTCAGAACCTTCTTTTTTGCATATCAAGTGAACGATAGGATCTTTTTGAGCGAGCAATTTGCGCAACTCGGGCGGTTTCCTCCGTGCCCCGTGATCTCTTTGCGAGACCCGAACGCGCTGGCAGTTTGCGGGTGAGTTTGACCGGTATGTCCCGAACTCGGATATCCTTCCGCCTTTAACTCTTGGCTAAAGCGCAAAGAAGGCAAAGCCCGCGAGGAAGACCAGATAGATGCTGAACCAGTAGAGCCGCCGCTGCTTGAGCAGACGGATGAGGAAGGCGATGCTGAACAACGAAGCCAAGAACGAAACGATAAAACTCACACTGAGGGCCGCCACACTGAAGGCCTCAAGATCGCCGCCACTGATATCCTTAAGCGCGAGGATCGAGGACCCCGCCAGCACCGGGATGGCGAGGATAAAGGAAAAGCGCAC
>PXBU01000132.1 GCA_003566795.1 Puniceicoccaceae bacterium
CCGCCGGGGCAGCCCCGAGCCGCGGCCACCTTTCCCCTCGGTCAAGGGCCTGTGGGGCATGCCTACCTGTATCAATAATGTGGAGACACTGGCAGCGGTGCCCTGGATCGTCGACCGGGGAGCGGCGGCCTACGCCGCCCACGGCATGGGCGAGTCACGTGGCACCAAGGTATTTGCTGTGACGGGCAAGGTAAAGCATCCGCAGCTGGTGGAAGTACCGATGGGCACTACCCTGCACGCCATCGTTTACGCTATTTGCGGCGGCGTGCAAAACGATGTGCCAGTCAAGGGCGTGCAGACCGGCGGACCCTCCGGCGGGGTGCTGCCGGAAAAACATTTGGAAACCCCCATCACCTATGAGACGCTGCAGGCGCTGGGATCGATCATGGGCTCGGGCGGCATGCTGGTGATGGATGAGAACGACTGTATGGTGGATGTGTCTGCCTTCTACCTGAAGTTCTGCGTCGACGAGTCCTGCGGCAAATGCGCCCCCTGCCGGGTCGGCGGCTACCAGATGCTACAGCTCATTATTAAAATCTCGCGCGGACGCGGCTCGTTGGAGGACCTGGAACAGATCCGCCGGATCTGCACCGCGATGCAAAGTGCCTCCCTCTGTGGTCTGGGGCAAACCGCACCCAACCCGGTGCTTTCCTCGCTGCGTTACTTCGAGGACGAATTTGTCGCCTACATCGAAGGCGGCTCCGCCTACGCCCGCAAGCGGAAGAAGGCTCTGGCGGAAGGTAATCCACTCAAAGAAGCCGTTTAGACGCCATGCACGCCCAGCCCCCAGTAAAAGGAGAACCGACCATGCGCCCACCTACCGTCACCGCCAGCATTAACGGACGAGAAGTCACCGTTCCGGCGGGCACCTCAATCCTGGATGCGGCACGTCAAGTGCAAGTCAACATCCCCACCCTCTGCAAACACCCGGACCTGCTGCCCACGGCGGCCTGCGGTCTTTGCATCGTAAAAGTCGCTGGTAACCGTAAACTTCCCCGTGCCTGCGCCACCGCGCTGGAGCCTGGCATGGACATCACCACCCATGATTCCGAACTCACCGAGGTGCGCCGCTCGACACTGGAATTAATCCTCTCCAACCACCCCAACGCCTGCCTTACCTGCGGACGCAACAACCATTGCGAATTACAAACACTGGCGGCGGATTTCGGTATCCGCCAGGACTACATTCCCCGTTACGTGCGGAAGCTGGATCCGGACTGCTCGACCGGCTCGATTGTGCTCGATTTTGAAAAATGCATCAAATGCGGACGCTGCGTCCAGGTCTGCCAGCAGATGCAAAATGTGTGGGCGCTCTCCTTGCTGGAGCGGGGCATCCATACGCGGATGGCTCCGGCGGGCGACATCTCACTGGCGGATTCTCCCTGCATCCGCTGCGGCCAGTGCTCCGCCCACTGCCCGACCGGTGCCATCATCGAAAAGGATGAGATCGCCAGCGTGTGGACAGCACTCCGCGATGAGAGCAAATTCTGCACCGTCCAGATTGCCCCCTCGGTGCGGGTGGCGCTGGGCGAAGCTTTCGGCTACCCGCCCGGCACCGACTTGACCGGGAAGATTTACTCAGTCCTGCGGCGTTTGGGTTTTCGAGCGGTCTTTGACACTAATTTCTCCGCCGACCTGACCATCATCGAGGAAGCCAGCGAGTTTGTGGCGCGCTTTGCCCACGGCACGGGAGAGCTCCCCCTGATTACCTCCTGTTGCCCAGCCTGGGTGGACTACATGGAGAAATACTTCGACGACCTGATCCCCAACTTCTCCACCGCCAAGTCGCCACAACAAATGCTGGGCGCGTTGGCGAAAACCTATTACGCGGAAAAATCGGGTATCGACCCGGCGACCATGTATCAAGTCTCCATCATGCCCTGCACCGCAAAGAAATACGAACTGCAGCGCACGGATGAAATGCGGGCCTCGGGCTATAGCGATGTGGATGTCTGCCTCACCACCCGCGAGCTGGCCCGCATGATCAAACAATCCGGTATCGCCTTCCACGAATTACCGGACGGCGAGGCTGACTCCATCCTCGGCACCTACAGCGGTTCCGGATTGATCTTCGGCAACACCGGCGGCGTCATGGAAGCAGCACTACGCACGGCCTATTTCAAAGTGACCGGTAAGAATCTGGAAAAAGCAGCGATTGATATCCAGCCGGTGCGGGGACTGCAGGGCATCAAAACCGCGGCCATTGATGTGGCCGACACCGAGGTCCGGGTGGCCGTCGCCCACGGTCTGGCAAATGTCGAAAAGCTGCTGCTCGAGGTCCGCGCGGCCCGCGCAGCAAAGGAGCCGCCGCCCTATCACTTCATCGAAGTGATGGCTTGTCCGGGCGGCTGCATCGGCGGCGGCGGGCAACCCTACGGCGTCTCGGACGAAGTGCGGCGCCAGCGGATGGAAGGTCTCTTGGCCGGGGACAAGTCGATGAAGCTGCGGTTTTCGCACGAGAATCCGGAGATCGTCCGGCTCTACGACGAGTATCTGGGCGAGCCACTGCATGGACGCGCCCACGAGCTGCTGCACACCCGCTACCAAGCCCGGCCATCCTACCGGCGATGAACCTTAAAAGAATAGTCAGAGGACGGAAGACAGAGGACAGAAATTAATGACCCGATAGTGATGAAGTTTCATGCTTCCAAAAACGACGATTAACGAATTTTTCCGTAAGGCATTGAACCGCAAAATCTGGCCTCTGTTCTCTGACCTCCGACTTCTGAATATGCCAATGAACTGGGCGGGGCAGCTTTGCTGGGCGAGCCTATTTTTTTAACTCTCCACCTTCAGCCCTATGCACGCCGCCGTTCTGACTGCTTTCCTCTTCGCCCTGACCGGGATTTGTGCCGCGCAGTCTTCGCGTCGGCTGGGCGCCGGACGGGCCAACGCCTGGCGGCTGGTGGTGGCATTGACGCTGCTCTCCGGCTGGGCGCACACGTTCGGCGATGGTTTCGGCACTGGCGTGGACGCCTGGTTCCTGGTGGCAGGCGCCATCGGCTTCGGTCTGGGCGGGTGGTGTATGCTGCAAGCGCTGCGGCGAATCGGGTCGACGCTGAGCCTGCTGATCCTGGAATGTGCCGCCGCCATCGTGGCCACTGCCATCGCCTGGGTCTGGTTGGGAGCGGCCCTCAGTGGGCCGGAACTGCTCTTCGTCAGCATGATCCTGGGCGGTGTTATTTGCGGCCTCTTCCCCGGCCCGATTCCTTCGGTCGACCGGGCTGTTGTCATGAGTGGCGCTCTCTTTGCCTTGCTGGGGGCTTGCTTTCAGGCAGTTAGTTTCAACCTGTCCAAGCGAGCGTTTATACTGCTGGAACAATCCGGTGGACAGATCGATCAATTGACGGCCGCCTATCAGCGGTTGCTAGGTGGCGCGGCGGTGGCGCTCCTGCTTTACGGCCTGGGCTATTGGCTCGGCAAAAGACATTCGCCGCCGCCCACGCCCACTCAGCGCACCCCCTTCCCAACTCCCGTATGGGTCTTTGCCAATGCGCTCTTCGGCCCCGTGCTGGGAGTGTCCTGCATGCTCTGGGCGATCCGGCTGGTGGATAATCCCGGCATCGTGCAAGCAGTCGCCGCCACCGCGACGCTGCTGACGGTCCCCCTGGCCTACCTGCTGGAGGGCGCCCGCCCCGGACCCCGCTACTACGGCGGCAGCCTGCTCGCGCTCGCGGGGCTCGCATTATTGCTCGTCTAGTAATGCTTCAGACCTTAGTTGATGGGACAGGAGGGGAGTTTTCACTGCCCGCGCAACTCAATGTGGATCTTGATCTCCTCTGTTGCGGCCTCCACCGGGATGCGCAGTTCCAGTCGTTTGAGGCCCTCAAATCGCTTGTCGTGTCGGTGAGGCGGTGGATCCAGTGAGACGACGTGCAGGCGACTGTCGGGGTGGGTGTGCTGGATCAGTTCCAGCGTCTCACCATCTTGCCGGAGTATTGCGCCTGCCGGGGTTGGCTCAACCTCGGCGAGCGTCATCATTTGCCAAGTGATTTGCTGCGTGCTCTCAAGCGGGTGCAAGCGGTCGTTGACTGCCACTGAGCGCGGACCGGTGCGGGTGAAGCTGCGACTGGCGGAGGCGAGCTGGCCGCCAAAGGTGGGGCTCAGGTCGAAGGTGACAGTGGGTGACTCACCCAGATCATAATCGCTCACGGTCGCGTAGCCATCGACGACGTGTCGCTGATCATCGATTGTCAGCGTGCTGTGGCCGTGATTATTGAGTGCCAGCAGCTCCCAACGCTCGGATTCCTGGTGTTGCCTCCATAGATTGAAGCCCTGCTCGCCGATCATATAATTGGGAGCTCCCTGCTCGATGCTCCAACGCACGCCGTCCAACTCGAAGATAAAGGAGCCGGCATCCATGTGCCCGTGGCTGACCGCGCCGGCACCACCTTTTGCGCCCAGGTAAAAGCCGTTTGGATCACCGTGGTCGCGGAATACCGCCACCGGACTCCGTCCCAGCCCAACGTAGTTGTTCGGTGGGGGAGCATCACAGGTTTCCTGGTAGCGGCCCATCCACGAGAGGTAAGCCCCAGCAAGATAAGATGGCCGGATCTCAGATACGGGAATCATAAATTTTTCCTTTTCGTAGTAGATTGCCTGGCCCGTCTCCGCTGCGAACCAGGCGAGCAACATGTCGCCGCCGTCCCCCCGACCATCACGGCAATCGGCGAAATCGTAAAAGCCGCCGGTTGGCAGGTTGCTGCACATCACCTTGAAGTCCGCACTTCGCATGAAGCCGGGAAAATCCCGATAGCCGAAATCCGAGCCGAAGCTGGTCTCTAAAATTGATAACGTGAGCAGCGCGTAGGAGGTGGTGTATTGCCAATACATCACACCTTCCGGGCAGGCACCGTCCGGCGCGTAGTTTTCCGCCAACACATTCGGGAGGCCGTCCATCGCCCGCCGAATGGTCTTGGCAGCGAGCTCGGGATCTTTGTCGGAAATCGCCACCGAGGCAGCAATCATCCCGCCGTTGCAGACCTGATTCCAGTTGTTGTAGTGGTCGACCCACCAGGCCCAATTGGCTTCCGCCCCGGAGGTCTCCCAGCTGGGAAGGATGCCTTTGTTTATCAGTGCCCGTTTGGTAGTGGTGATGGTGCTGGCTGGCAGGTCGCCCAGTGTCCAGTCCAGCGCCAGGGCCACCCCCATAGAAATCTCGGCCGTGTCGAGATAAACACGCGGGTTCCAATCCTTAAACTCAGAGATCGCCAATAGTTCCTGCTCAATCCGTTCGAGCACCAACTCGTCGCGCTCGATCAAATAGACCAATCCCATAAAATTCATCCGCCGCAAAAATTCCCGCGAGACATGCAGCATGGCGTTCGAGGTTTTGTTCCGCTCAATCAGCGGCAACTCCAGTATCTCGTAGGCATCGCGGCGAATCGCTTGATAGTAATTGCGCACC
This sequence comes from Puniceicoccaceae bacterium, assembly GCA_003566795.1. Lineage (GTDB taxonomy): Bacteria > Verrucomicrobiota > Verrucomicrobiia > Opitutales > Coraliomargaritaceae > Coraliomargarita_B. The sequence continues at coordinate 5,408 of PXBU01000132.1, forward strand.
ACCGGGTCCGATTCGAGGCTCGCCGTTAGCTGATCCAGCACTGCTTGATTATAGATCAGACGCGGCTTGCCCGCTGCAAGCTGCGTCTCGATGTAGTCGACATCAAACGGGTTTTCCAGCTTTGGTGGATCCGGGCGCTCAGCAAAAATGCTACCCGCACCCAACAGGACCAACGATCCGGCGGTCATCAGGAGGCGCGGCAGCCGAGCCCGTAGACGGAGTCGATATAAAGTTGTGGCAGGGGCTGGCATCTAAAACAGGGGAGTAGTGGAGCAATCAGTTTTAAAGGGAATGATCGTTTTTTGAAGCAAAAAAACAACACCTGAAAGTGCTGCCACCAGTAGAGCCTGCGCTTGCGCATGGCACCATCGCCGTCGAGGCGCTGGCCCCCGCACGCGCAAGAGTTTTCCTCGTCTCGGACCATACGCCTTGTTGAATGGTGGGCAGTTATGGCGACACGAATTGATCCCTAGTGCTTCATAAATAAGTTTTTCCATCTCAAATGCATTTTCATGTGGCGTTCAGACGCCAAATGAAAATGCCCTGCCCCGCGCACAAAATTGCGCCCGTTTTTACTCGCCTTGCCCACCTGATGGGCTCATAGTTTTGACTATACCCCGATAGTTAGTGAAACTCCCCAACTCCCCGAGCCCATGCACATCGCAGTTTGCATCAAACAGGTGCCCGACACTGCCAACGTCCGGATCAATCCGGAAACCAACACCTTGATGCGGGAGGGAGTCGAGAGCATCCTCAACCCTTACGACGAATATGCTCTGGAGCAGGCACTGGCGCTCCGTGACGAATACGGCGCGAAAGTCACGGCATTGTCGATGGGGCCACCCCAGGCCCGCCTGATTCTGCGCGAGGCACTGGCTCGCGGAGCCGACGATGCCGCCCTGCTCTCCGACCGGGCCTTTGCCGGCGCCGACACCTGGGCCACGTCTTACATCCTCGCCCAGGCGATCAAGCAGCTGAAGCCCAAGGTGGATCTGGTGCTCTTCGGGAAGCAAGCCATTGATGGTGATACCGCCCAAGTCGGACCGGGCGTGTCGGAATTTCTCAAATACCCGCTAGTTACTTACGTGCGGAATTTACAGGTCAGCGATACCGGGCACTTCACCGCCGAAACCCTGATGGACGAAGGCGTTGAGGTGATCGAGGGCCAGCTGCCTGCCGTCGTGACTGTGGTCAAAGAGTCCGCTACCCCGCGCTTTGCCCCGCTCGCGGGATGGATGGGGTCCCAACACACCGAGATCCCGAGCTGGGGCGTCAAACAACTCAAAGCGGTGCCCGACCTCTGCGGCCTGCAGGGCTCACCCACTCGGGTGGTTAAAATTTTTGCCCCACCGGTGAAATCGGGTGGCACCCGGATGGACGGCCGCGAACTGCCCTCTGCGGCGGTTGACGCCATCGTCGCTCTGCTGCGCGAGAAAGGAGCGGTCAAATGAGCGAGGCCCCGATCCAGATCAACCCGGACCTCTGCCGTGGCTGCAAAAAATGCGTCAGCGCATGCCCCTTTGGCGTGCTCTACATGGATGGCAAGATGGTCATGCTGAAGCCTGACGAATGCCGTGGCTGCCTCGCTTGTGTCCAGTCCTGTCCCTTCCAAGCCATCACTGCCGTCACTCCGGATGAGGTCGACCACGAGCGCCTGCGCGAGTATCACGATATCTGGGTCTTCGCCGAGCAAAGCGGGGGAAAAGTCCTGGAAGTCGCCTATGAGCTGCTCGCCACCGGGCGGCGTCTGGCCGACCAGCGCGGCTGCGCACTGGCCGCCGTGGTGCTGGGCCATGAAATTGGCCACACTGCCGACCACCTGATCGCGGCGGGGGCGGACAAGGTTATTCTGGCCGACGATCCACTGTTGGCGACTTACGAGGCCAACGTTTATACCGATGCGCTGCATCAATTGATCCTGCGTCACAAGCCCGAGGTGGTGCTGGCCGGGGCCACCGCGATCGGACGCGGCTTTTTTGCCAAGGTGGCCGTGCGCTGCTACACCGGGCTCACGGCCGACTGCACTGCCTTGGCTATCGATCGCGAGACCACCCTGCTGCATCAGACGCGCCCGGCATTCGGCGGTAACATCATGGCCACCATCATGACGCCCAATCACCGCCCGCAAATGGCGACGGTGCGCCCGCATGTTTTCAAGATGAATTCGCCGAATGCCTCACGCACGGGAGAGACCCTGCTGGAAGCACTTAAACTGGCACAGCCTGCGACCCGGGTCACCCGCAAGATCCCCGCCTCCTCGTCGGTGAACATCGCCGCAGCCGACATCATTGTCGCCGGTGGGCGTGGCCTGCAAAAAGCTGAAAATCTCCAGTTACTGCAGCGTCTGGCCCAATTACTCGGCGGCGTAGTGGGCGTTTCCCGAGCCTGCGTCGATGCTGGCTGGATTTCGGCAGCTCACCAAGTGGGCCAAAGCGGACAGACCGTGAGTCCTAAAGTCTATTTCGCCTTCGGCATCTCCGGAGCGATCCAACACCTGGAGGGTATGCGCAGTGCCGATACCATCATCGCGGTCAACAACGACCCCAACGCCCCGATTTTCGACGTGGCCGATCTCGGTATCATCGGCGATCTGACGGAAATCATTCCCGCGCTGGCCGACGCCCTCGAGGCCCGCGCACGCAACTAAGTTCAACCCATAGTCAGAAGTCGGAGGTCAGAGAACAGAAGCCAGATATTGAAGTTCAATACCTTACGGAAATTTCATTAGTCCATGTTTTGGTGGAGCATAAACTTGTATAACTATCTGCTAATCAATCTCTGTCCTCTGGCTTCCGTCCTCTGACTTCTCTTTTAAGCTCAACCACCCGCCCCATGCCCACCGCCAACCAAACACTCCACACCGACATCCTCTGCATCGGCGCGGGTGTCGCCTCGCTCTCCACCGCGCTAGCACTCCTCCGCGCTCATAAAAAATCCGGCAGCGCCCGCGCCGCTCCGCGTGTCGTCATCCTGGAAAAGTCTCGCGGCATCGCCAACCACGTGCTTTCCGGCGCAGTGATCGACCCCACCGCCTTCGACGGCCTGCTCGACGCCGAAGAAATCCGCCGCCTGCCCTTCGAGGCCGAAGTCACCCAGGAGGCCTTCCACTTTCTGGGGAATGCACGCCGCTCGATCCCCATCCCCTGGATTCCGCCAATGATGCGCGCCCAGGGCTACCCGGTCGGATCACTCAGCAAACTCACCCGCCACCTGGCCATGCTCTGCGAGGCCGAGGGCGCGGAAATCTACTGTGGCTTCGCCGCCAGCGAATGGATGGAGGACGCGTCCGGCCGGATCACGGGAGTGCGCACCGGTCCGCGTGGACTCGACCGTCAGGGGCAACCCAAGTCGAATTTTGCCCCGCCGGAGGAAATCCACGCCCGCGCGGTTGTGCTGGGCGAGGGTGCCTGCGGTCATCTTACGGAGCGCCTCATTGCGCGCAGCGGCTTGCAGGGTCGACGACCGCAGAGCTATGCTGTGGGCATCAAGGAAGTCATCGAGATGCCGGACGATCCCGAGCGTGCCGGGCGAATTCTCCACACCTTCGGCTATCCCGCCGATAGTCGTTCCTACGGCGGCGGCTTCGTTTACCAGCTATCCGCCACCCAGGCAGCGGTCGGCTACGCCTATGGCCTCGACTACCGCCCGCCTGAAACGGACCCCCACGAGCTGTTCCGGCGCTTCAAGGCCCACCCCGCAGTCGCCCGCGAAATCGAAGGCGGCAAGGCGGTGGCCTACGGGGCCAAGGTCATCCCCGAGGGCGGCCTGTTCTCCGTGCCGGAGCTGGTCACCGATGGTGCACTGATCGTCGGCGACGGCGGCGGCCTGCTCGACAGCCTGCGCATCAAAGGCATCCACATGGCGATGCAATCGGGCCGCATGGCGGGCGAAACGCTCGCCGCCGCCTGGGAGCGTGACGATTTCTCCCGTGCGCAGCTCAGCAATTATCCGAGGGCCCTGCGTGCCTCCAATATCTGGCAACAACTCAAACGCGTGCGCAACGTCCGCGCCCCCTTCTCCAAACACAGCCTGCTCGGGCTAGCCACCGCCGGTGCCGCCTGGGCCACCCGCGGTGCCCTCCCCTGGTGGATGATCGAAATGGAGCGCGACCACGTCACCCTGCGTCCCAAAAATACGCGGCCGACCCGGCGGCGGGTGCCTCCCCTCGCGGCCAGCCCGCTCTCCCCCGACCGGCTCACCGATGTCTTCATGTCCGGCACCACCCACGACGAGGACCAACCCTGCCACCTGCACATCCTCGACCGCGCCGTCTGCCGCAGATGTATCGAGCTGTTTGGTGCGCCCTGCCAGCACTTCTGCCCCGCGGAAGTCTACCGCCTCGAAGGCGAGGACATCCACATCGATTTCTCCAACTGCCTGCACTGCAAAACCTGCCAGATCAAAGATCCCTACGCCAACATCGAATGGACACCGCCCCAGGCCGCCGACGGCCCGCGCTACACGCGGATGTAGGGCGCCAAGTAGAGCCTGCCAATGGGCCTACCAGTGGAGCCTGCGCTTGCGCATGGCACCATCGCCGTCGAGGCGATGGTGCCCCGCGATACCAGTTTCGATACCGAATCGGGTTCTACCTCTCCCATTAACGTCCATTCACGTAAATGAACGGTTCACCGCATCCTCTTCGGCCCCTTGCCCCTTGGATGATACAAGGCATGCTCATCCGCCAGGCGTGAGGACTGCACTGCGGTGTAAATTTGGGTGGTGGAAATATCCGCGTGCCCCAACATCTCCTGAATCGCGCGCAGATCGGCCCCGCCCTCGAGTAAATGCGTGGCAAAGGAGTGCCGCAGCAGGTGCGGCTTGATCGGCTTCTTAATCCCCGCCTTGCGGGCACAGTCCTTGATCATGACCCAGACCATTTTACGGGAGATCGCCTTACCCTGTTGACTCAGAAAGAGCTCACTGCCGGTGCGTGCCTTGACAAATCTGGCCCGCCCCCCGGCAAGGTAATCGCGCACCGCTTTGATGGCCGCCCCGCCGATCGGCGCAATCCGCTCTTTCGAGCCTTTGCCAAAGACCCGCACATAGCCCTCCTCGAGATCGACGCTTTGCAGCAGCAGCTCGCAGAGCTCCGTCACCCGCAGCCCGCTGCTGTAGAACAGCTCCAGGATCGCCCGGTCGCGCAGCCCGTGCGGCGTCGCGCTCGAAGGTGCTTCCAGTAGCCGCGTCACCTCCTGCGCCGAGAGGACCTCCGGCAACTTGCGCGTCAGCTTTGGCGAACTGGCCAGCTCGGTAAAGTCATCCTGGCGAGTGTTTTCACGCACCAGGTGGCGCGCCAACATGCGCAGCGCCGAGAGCTTCCGCGACTGGCTGGTGCGGGCATAGTCGCACATGCTCAGGTGCCCCGTCCATTGGCTCATCAGTGCCGCATCCACCTCGTTCCAGTCGGCTGCGCCCCGCTGCTGCATGAATGTTGCACACTGCACCAGGTCACGCGCGTAGGCCTGCAGCGTGTTAGCCGAGAGGCCACGCTCCAGCTCCAGCCACGCCAGAAAACTCTCAACGGGTTCCGCAAAGGCAGGTGGGATCGCATCCAAAGGGTCATTCGGCATAGTCGAGGCGTAACTAAGCTTCGAAACAAGCGTCTTGCAAGCGCCTAACAAGCCGACAAACTACCCATTTGTTATGAACACCGATCCACCCAGCGATCCACCGATCAAGCCCACGGACCTGCGCGGCATTTTGAAGTATGTGCCCATGTTCCGTGAGCATGTGTTCGTGATCGCGGTCGACGGCAGCACCGTGGCGCACGAAATGTTTCGCAACGTCCTGCTGGATATTGCCGTGCTGCGCTCACTCAATATCAAGATCGTCCTGGTCTACGGCATCGGGCAGCAACTGCGCGAGCTCGCGGAGTCGCGCAGCGTAGCCATATCCGACCCGCACGGCGAAGGTGCCACCGATCAGCGCACACTGGAACTCGCCAACGAGGCCAGCGCGGCGGTCAACCTGCAGATCGTGCAGGGCCTCACCCGCAACAACCTGCGCTGCGCCACCACCAACGCCATCCGCAGTAAGGAAATCGGCATCCTCAAGGGCCAGGACCAGCTGCTCAGCGGCAACGTCGACCGGCTCGATATCAAGCTCATCCACCAACTGCTCGACAGCGACACCATCCCCGTTGTCGCCCCGATTGCCTTCAACCGGGAGGGCAACCCCCTGCGCATCAACTCGGATCTACTGGCCGCCGAGCTCGCCTCCAGCCTGGAGGCCTCGAAGCTCATCTTCCTCACCACCCAGGACGGCTTGCAGATCGACGACCGTCTGTTGACGAATCTCCCGGTGGCGGAACTGGAGACGCTGCTCAACGAGACCGTCGCGGATGCCTTCCCGGAGCGCCTGCGCAGTAAATCCACCTATGCCATCAAAGCGATTCGCGCCGGGACGCCGCGTGCCCACATTCTCGACAGCCGCATCTTCGGCGTGCTACTCAACGAGATTTTCGATAAAGTGGGCATCGGCACCATGGTTTACAGTAATGATTACGAGTCCATCCGCCCGGCGATTCCGGCAGATGCCTACTCCATCTTCAATATCACCCGCAACGCGGTGCAGTCCGAGGCGCTGCTGGAGCGCACCCAGGCATCCATTGAGTCCGAGATTGCCAACTTTCTGGTTTACGAAATCGATGGCAGCATCATCGGCTGCGTCCATTTAAGAAACTTCGACCAGGGCAAAACCATCGAGCTCGGCAACGTCTATGTGCAGCCCTTCTATCAGAAGAAAGGCGTCGGCCGCCGCATGGTGGAATACGTCTGCCAGCAGGCCCAGCGCCAGGGCACCCAGCGCGTCGTGGCACTCACCACCCAGGCCACCAAGTTTTTTACCGCCGTCTGCGACTTCCAGGAAGGCGGCTATGCCGACCTGCCCGAGCCGCGCGCCACCGAGGCCCGCACCAACGGCAGAAACTCGCGGGTCTTCTATCGGGATTTAAAATAGCGACAGCGATGGACCTCTACCATACCACCGATCTCGATGGCATCTCGATCGTCAACCCCGATACCGACGCCATGCGGGAAGTCTTGACCCAACTCGACAGCCCCGCCGCCGAGGACGCCGACCACCCCGACGTCGCCCTCGTCCACGACCCCAGCGCCTGGTCCATCTCCGTCTACCCCAACGGCACCGTCACACTCGAAAACCTCGCCGCCGACGACGAGCCACAATACATGCACACCATCAGCCGCCCAGCAGCTCTCCAGCTCTGGCAGCAACTCGCCCAGGGCCAGATCGAAGCCCTGCAAAACCAGCCCTGGACCCCCGCCGGCAACACGCGGTAACGCAAATTCACGGGGTAATTGAGCCGGGTGCCCCTGGGGCAGGCGAAAGAGCAAACACCTAGCAACTGAGGTGGTTTGCCTTAGAATTAAGCGAAGAAAGTGGAGTTTCATGTAGGGGCTTTCCTGCGGGAAGTCCGCGAAAGTTCGGGAGCGCACCCGACGGCCTTAATCTCTCACAACGCTCGCGGGTGCCGCAAGCGAACACCCCTACGGAGAGAAAATGATACGCAATCCGCAGGACTTGAAGAGAAATTGCGACAACTGACATTTGTGCATAAATGCCAGGATCCATCGCCCGACCGAGCGGAAGTGATCGCAGCAAACCTTGCGTTGGCCAGGAGCGTTAATGGCCATACCACCCTTGCCAAGCAGTGCCTTGGTTCTGCCGCCCACCCCCGTGGTGTCTCCGCTTGCGGATGGCAGCGTCGCCGTCGAGGCGATGCTCCCAGCACCCAGGATCCCCGAACCCCGCGCGCGTGTTCGGTGACATTTTGACTCAACTTGGCTTGACCAATGATTCAACCCAAGGCAAATATATTGCATAAGTCACCAAATCCCAATTGATTAAAGCTATTGTCCCGAATAAGATTGCCAGCGTTTAAGCTACCTGCATTCTAGCCGTGAAATACACTAATAAACACTGTTCGAAGAAAGTGAAATGAAAACAATCAATCACCCTGATTGGCCAGAGCAGCTATACTACTTGGACGAACAAGAAACCCAGAATATTGAAATCCGGAAAAAGAATTCCTTCTTGTCGAAAGTCCGATTCACGCTTTTCCCGAATGCAACATGCTCGGGCTGTGGGAAACGAATGAAGAAAAAATGGATGAATCTATACCAGAGCCCACCTACGCTACTATTTCTTGTGTGTGATGACTGCCACCTTTATGTTGAAACTGAAATCTCTACCGACTAAAGCATGAGTTCGAACAAGTCGGCACAGGTCAACCCATGTAACCCGCCCGAAAATCCGAGAACCACATAGACCACTAACCCGTCAGGCTGGGTGCCTGGCCTCATCGTTGTAGAAAATAAATGAAAAAACTAAGCTTCGCTCTTTTGTTGTTCTACGTAGGCTTGCAGGGCACCTACGCTTCATCGGTAACGCACTTTTTTCACCTAAACGATGAAGCTTTAGATTTCATTTTATCTTCGACCGACAGCAGTGAGGGAACGAGTTTAGAACGCATCGAAGCATCCTTGAGAGAGTATTTCGAATCTCGGGGAGTGGTTTTCGACGAGCGCGGACGGTTTAGCTTCGATGGAGTTTACATAAATCTAATTGAAACAGAAGAAAACAGAAAACAAGTCGAAGAAATCTGTGAGGAGCTCTGGACGAAGTTTGGAGGCAGGGTGAAGCCTCCTTTTATACTGAAGTATTTTTCGCATGCAGAGATAAGGAGCACCTACATGGACTCATATTACGAACATCTTTCAGAGATTAATCTCTTTTGGCAGAAAGAAAAAGGCCGTGCTGGTGTTCAGATTATCGTTCTTAATACAGATGAATTTAATGACGAAAACATTATCTTCCGGCAGAATGTTGAAATGCATCAAACAACTTTAGCAGGAGGACCGGTTGACCCATTCAAAATCCCATCTGGTAAAGAAGGCATAGGTCCCATTTATAGCGCCGTCACTTTCGAATGCAGGCCAGCATCGCTTAATCGCGTCTACGTGGGTTCAGTAAGGGGACCTAGGCACGAGATGGTCAAATTGACTGAGCTGATAAAGAAGTCCAAGAAGGTTCCTACAGACTCGTCTGAGCATGAATCTACAACCAGTCAGAGCAGGGCAACCCGATAACCCGCCCGTAAAACTCTAAAAATCACTAGGACTTCTAACTCTTCAGGCGGGTTTCCTGTCCTTATCGATATGTGGCAAAGAATGATTTTTACAACCGCTGCGCTTGAGGAGGGGAGATGGGGAGAAGAGAACCTGATGCCGCAGGATGGATCCCCTCCCAAACCTCGCCCAAAGGGCCCTCAAGCG
>PXBU01000208.1 GCA_003566795.1 Puniceicoccaceae bacterium
CGCAGCGGCTTCTTTGCCACAAAGTTCTCATCGCCCAGCAGTTGCCGGAATGCCGCCAGAGCTTCCTCAGTTGCCGCCCGCCAGCGCGTCTCATCCTCCAGCGAGCCGTCGGTCCAGATCGCGATGCCGTCGCGCTCCGACCATTGGCCCTGCCGCCCGGTCGCGCGCCGCAGCATCATCTGATCGACCACCTTCCACCGCAGCGCTGTCAGATACAGCAAGTTCCAAAGTCCCTGCCGCCCGTCCTTACTGAAACAGCTGGTAACCAACGCCAACAGCAGCGAGGCCAGCAAGCCGGTCAGCAAGCCCGCTGGAATCGCGGCCCAGACCGGCCAGCCAAGATCCAGATAATAAGCCGTCCCGAAGAGCCCGAATAGCAAGGTTAACAAAACAAACGAACGCAGCCACTTTTCTTCTGCCGTCGCCTCGCTTTTTGCGGCGCGTTGCCCAGCTTGTCGGATCGGCGGGGGCACCGCTGGTACACGCACGGCTTGACCCCGTCCATCCCGCAGTTCGCCTTTGGAGAATTTCCAAAGGTCCCGGAATACTCCCACCAAGAAACCACCCAGCGTGAACAGGAACAAAGCACTTTTCCAATAGCGACCGAGGTAAAACAAATGCATTCCAAACAGGCCACCACCCAGCAGTAGGATCAGGGTGGTATAATATCGCTTCAAGTCCCGGATAGGCCCGTCCGCCCCCTGCCGGTAGCCGAGGAAGATGACCCGGGTCGCCATGGTCCAGCTAATCACCGCCAGCAGCGAGAATCCGAATAGCGGAAGCCAAAGCCGGGGCAGGGTGCGCGCCAGCTCCATCAACCCCTCGCTAAATCCCCCGCCCAGAAGAGCGAGGAACAAGGTCAGCAACCCGATCATTGGGCCACCGATCAATAACAAGCTCAGCATCATTGCCAGCAGCAGCGTGGGCAACGCGACCAGGATCACCCCAATCGTAATATGCACGATCCGGAAAACCCGCAGCTCCCAGCGCAAGGAGCAGCCAGCACACAAAACCGCCAAAAAGATCAACGGGCTCCGCCAATACATGTCGTCGGAATAAATCATCTCCACCCCGCCCACCCGGGAAGTGGCCAGCAGCGCAAAGATCACCACCCCCAGTAAACTCAAGGGATAAAGTACCACCCGCTCACCGACCAAGCGCAGCTGCCACCAACTGCCCTGCGCTCCCGACTTGGCCGTATCACTCATCGTCTCTCATTTCCTCAGCCGTTTCGAGAAAACCGTCTTGTCCATTCGCGGCCAATCCTGCCCCAGAAATCCATAATTCACCTGCATCAGATAACGGAAGCTCTTCGCACGCTCTGCCTCCGACATCTGCTTATAAGCTGCCTGATGATCGGCCGCTCCGGCAAAGCTCTGCTGCTTAAACTGGGTCCGGTCGAGTTTCACGGAAATGACCCTGAACCGCTCAGAGAGGGCTGTCAAACCCTCGAACTCGCCCGCCGGAGTCCGATTCCTATTCCTACCCAAGAAGACCTTAGTATATTTTGCCTGGCAAAATATTATGATCCGCTCAAAGGTTTTTTGGTCTAGGTGAATGAAAGCAAGTAGGTGAAAAATTCGTATTTTGGGGTGCAGGTTATCACTCGCCTCTCTCGCAGTCCTCAGTGTCAGGGCCTTGAGCTTGCGTGGGATTCAGCAACCAATCGCACGGTATATCTCTCCGCTGGGATTCACGGCGATGAACTGGCCGTGCCGTTGACATTGCTGGAACTGCTGCGGGCGGACGCTTTGCCGCGCCAGGATAATTGGGTGATTTGCCCGCTGATGAATCTATAGCAAATATTTTGCCTGGCAAAATATATCTGAACTGTCCGATTTTTTTTGGATGATGGAGTGATTGAAGGCGCGGAGTCGGAAAGTTCGCATTTATGCTTGCGGAATATCACTGGCTTCCACGCTTGGTAAATGGGCACCGCTTTCTGCTCGACGGCCTCGCTGGTGGGGCTATCACAAAGGGTATGGCTGCGAAGGTATTTACAATTGCGAATCAGAAGGGCGGGGTGGGTAAAACCACCACGGCGGTGAATCTAAGCTATGCGCTCGCTGACAAAGGTGTGCGGACGGTGTTGGTCGACCTTGATCCGCAGGCAAATGCGACGAGTGGGTTGGGCCTGGAGAAGATGGAGGGCGATAGCCTCTACGGTCCGCTCTGTGGCGAGGGAAATGCGCTGGATAAGGTGCAGCCGGTGGGCAGCAGTGATTGCCTGTTTATCATCCCCTCCGAGGTGGACATGGCGGCGATTGAGATCGAGCTGGTGCAGCGGGAGAACTATTTGCTGCAACTGCGGGAGGTGATTGCGCCGCTGCGTGAGTCGGGCGACTACGATGCCATCATTCTGGACTGCCCGCCGGCGCTGGGGATGCTCTCGATGAACAGTCTGGCGGCGGCGGACTACCTGTTGATCGCGCTGCAGTGCGAATACCTCGCCATGGAGGGCCTCGGCCAGATTCTCAAGGTGCTGGAGAAGCTCCGCGAGGCGGGGGTCAATGAGGAGATCAAGCTGGGCGGCATCCTGATGACGATGTTTGATCAGCGGACGAATCTGGGGCAGCAGGTAGTGGGTGAAGTGCGCAACCACTTCGATGAGCTGGTGTTTCGCACCATGATTCCGCGTTCGGTCCGGCTGAGCGAGGCGCCCAGCTTCGGGCAGTCGATCTTTGAATATGATCCCAATAGTAAAGGTGCGCATGCTTACCGCTATTTTGCTGACGAGATCATGGAACGTTTTAAGCTTGGCGCTAAATGAGGCTGGTGGTGCATCAATTAAGTTTTTTTAATTTGTAGCGAACTTGCGATAGCAAGGTCTGCTCGATCTCCTGCAGTGGGGTGGGGAAGACGGCACTGTCGTGCCATCGCTACGGTCGTATTGTTTGAGAAAAATTTTCGAAGTAAATATTGGTGCGCCGCATCCACTACCGATGGATGCCCTCGGCCTGTTCGCCGCTCATGTCTGAATTTATCCCGCATCTGGAACCCTTTATCGCCCATCTGAGGCTGGAGCGGCGTGTTTCCGATTACACCGTGCGCAACTACTCTGCTGCGGTGGTGAATTTTGTCGGCTGGTTGCAGGAATCCGGCAAGTGGCAGGAGGATTTTGCGGCGGTGCGTCCGCTGACGGTGCGTTCATTTCTGGTGGAGCAGGGTAGGCGGATCGGGCGGCGCACGCTGCATAATCATGTTTCCGGGCTACGCGCTTTCTATCGCTATCTGCGGGTGCAGGGCGTGGTGGAAGCCAATCCGTTCACCGGGGTGACCCTGCCCAAGCTGGAAAAGTCGCTGCCGAAGTTTCTCTCCGAGGCGCAGATGACGCAGTTACTCAACGCGCCCATCATGCTGTGGAAAGCGGGTCAGCTGGGTGAGTTTGAGGCTTTTCGGGATAGTCTAATGTTGGAGCTGTTGTATGGCGGCGGGCTGCGGGTGAGTGAGCTTTGCGGGTTGACGCACGGCGACGTCGATCCGGCGCAGGGGGTGGCGCGCGTTATGGGCAAGGGCCGCAAGCAGCGGCTCTGTCCGCTCGGGCCGGTGGCGACTCAGTGCCTGCGGACTTTTGTCCAGCGCTTCGGTCTCTCCGGCGATGTAAAGGACTTGGTCATTTGCCACCGCAACGGCACTGCCATGCAGCCCCGAGAAATTCAACGGCGGCTCAAGCGGCATCTGGCCGCAGCGGAGCTGCCGCTGGATATGACGCCGCATAAGTTGCGGCATTCCTTCGCGACGCACATGCTCAACCACGGGGCGGACCTGCGTGCGGTGCAGGAGCTACTCGGCCACGCCAACCTCTCGACCACGCAGATTTATACTCACGTTTCGGTGGCGCGACTGAAAGAGGCGCACAAGCAGGCGCACCCGAGGGCGTGAAGGTGGAGAGGGATGAGGTTGGAGACCTTTTAGTCGAACTGCATGTAGCCGAAGCCCTTCGGCTTTGGTCGAACCTACCGGAGAGTGCGAAACGACCAAACGCTAAGGCGTTCGGCTACGGGCTGTTTTTCATGCAGCCGAAGCTCTTACCGAGCGCAGGATGACGTTAAGAATGCACCTGCTTTTTGTATCCTTTACCGCAACGGCGCCCGGCGAGCGGGCACGCCACGGGTAGCTTCTGCTCCTAGCTCGCCTATTACACTTCCTCGCGGGGGGCGGCCATCAGGATGCGCTTGCGGTCCTTCAGGTGTTTTTCCCGGCCGAAATCGCTGCGCCAGTAGCGCCAGGGGAGGAGGACCAGTCCAATGAAAACCAGCTGACTGATCACAAACACTGACAGCCAGTAGAAGCCACCTTCGGTGAAGCCGTAGGAGTGCAGGCCGACGCCGAGCAGATTCGTGCCGAACCAGGACCAGGCGGTGATGATGTTGCCGCAAATCGCCAGTGCCATCAGGCCGCGCTCACCGCAGATGCCGCCCCAGCGGGCATGCAGATAGATGGCACCCATCATCACGATCATGAGTGCGCCGTTCTCCTTGGGGTCCCAGCCCCAGAAGCGTCCCCAGCTCTGGTCGGCCCAGATGCCGCCCAGGATGGTGCCCACCAGGCTGAAGAGCGTGCCGAAGCAAATAATACCATACACCATCCCGCTCAGCGAGCGCACCATCTTATGGTTCAGGCGTCTGCCGAACACCCCGAGCACGGCAAAGAGGATGGCGAGTGCTCCGGCAAGGAAGACCGCAGAGTAGCCAAGCGTGATCACGGTAACGTGGGTCGCCAACCAGAAGTTGGAGTCGAGCACCGCCCGCATCAGCTCCAGCGTGTCGCCGCTCATGGCGAGGTGGTGGGCCACGATCAAAGTGCAGAAGCCAACCACTGAGGCCATCGCCGCGCCCAGCCCATTCTTGAAAAATTTCTCGATGATAACGCCTAGCAGGGTGGCACCCCAGCCGACAAATATCGCGGATGAATACAGATTGGTGACAAAGACGAAGTAGCGCTCCTGGATATACATCCGGGCGACCAAGCCGAAGGTGTGAATGATGAAGGTGAGCACCAGCAGCCAAAAAGCTGACTTGTTGAGTGCCTCTGGCCAGCGTAGCCATGAGATGCAGACGAGCACAAAAATCAGCACATACAGCTGCATGGCCACGCCGAAGGGCTGCAACGAGTTAAAGACACGCTCGAAGTAGACGCGGTTTTCAATACTCGCGGGGAAGTCGGCTTCAAAGCTCTGCTGCAGCTCCCGCACGGTCCGGTTAAAGCTCTCGCTGTCGCCCGCGCGGTAAGCCATGGTCAGGCTGGCGTAGCTAGTCACAAAGGGGTTCAGCGATTTACCCTGCATCACATCGAGCAGCGCTTCACCGACGTTTTGCCAATCCGCCATGGGATCGACCGGCGGTGGCGGAGGGATCACCCGCATGTGGGCGGTCTGGGAGAGTTTCAAGTAATCATCACCGAAGGAGATAAAGCGGCGCAACACATTCGCATCGTAGTCGTCGCCGGCCTGTTGCCTGCGCAGTGCGTCCATGCCCGGACCCACCGTGGCTTGGAAGCTCTGATACTCGTCAACGAGACGATCCAGCCGCTCGCCGCTACCAATGGGGTGAAGTGAGTGCATGACCCGGTGGTAGCGCATGAGGCTGTCGTTGATTTTAACTATCTGCCGGTCGTAGGCGCTGCGTCGCTGCGGCTCGGGGTCGACCTTGGAGTAGAGTTCAAGCAGCGTGCTGAAGTGTGGCTGGAGATCATTGAAGGAGTAGTAGCGCTGGCCGGGCTCCGCCAGTCCGGCCAGGCCCAGCTCATCCGGAAACTCGATCTTAAAGACGCGGTAGGTGTCGGCCACCTCCGGACGCATCGTCAGATCCATCAACCACTCGATCGGCTGCAGCCAGCGGCCGTCAGGGGTCTCCACCTTCTGGCGGGCGGAAAGAACCAGCAGCGTGTTACGCGCCACCGAGTCGAGCGGCTTGATGCGCCCACCATCCTGCACCGGCAGCTCAGAGAAGGCGGTGATGTCGAACCCCTCTTCGTTCGTCGTCGGCGCATACTGGCGACTGAAGATCAGCAGCACAAAGATGGCGACGAGTATGTAGATAACTTTCTTCAAGACTTGGAGAAGATGGTGGTTGATTGACTACGAAAGGCGCGAAAGGCGCGAAAATTCTAAGGTTGTTTGATTGAAAGTAGTTTAAGTAAGCAATTACGACGCGCACTGATTGACAAAACGTTCATATTGAACTTTCGGGTAGTGGCCGAAGTTGATGAGAATACCTAGCTCCTTTCCGGTTGCCTTCAGGTAGTTGATAACCTGAGAACGATGCTTATCGGTAACTTCCTTAGCAGCTTTGATCTCGACGACTATAGCTTCATAGCAAATAAAGTCAGGCTCATAACGTTGCTTTAATTTTCGGCCCTTATAGTGAAGGGCCAGAGGTGATTTTTCAATAGCGGGGATATTCTGGTCTTCAAATTCAATGGCGAGGCACTCTTGGTAAACTGCCTCCAAAAAACCGCATCCTTTTTCTTTATAGACTTCAAAAGCAGCACCCATGATGCGGTAGCTCTCTTCTTTGTGTATGATCTCAGCACTCATAGTTTTCGCGTATTTCGGGTCTTTTGTAGTAAAAAATCATGCGCTGGTTTTCTTTTTCTTCAGGAACTTGATGAAGTGCATGCCGAATTGGACGCACATGCCGAGGCCCATCAGGAGCACGCTGATGTAGGGGAGGATCCAGCCGGGGTTGCGGACGACCTGGAAGATCGAGGTGGTATCCTGATTGGCGAAGGAGGCTTGGTAGAAGGTGAGCCCCTCGTAGCGCAGCGGGTGGTTCATGTAGATCAGTGCCTGCTGATTCTTGGCCGGATTCTGATGATGGATTCTCACTTGGCTGGAGAAATTGTAGGGGATGTCGGTGCCGGGATATCTGTCGTGGCTGAACTCGATCAGCTCGATTTCGAAGGGGTAATAAATCCGGGTGAAACGTAGGGCGATTTCCCAGGCCCGATCGTCATAGCTGACTTCCTGCACCGGAAAACGCTCGTCCAAAACATTGGAGACCAGCCAGGTGCCGAGCACCCCGTCCGGGCCGGAGACTTCCACGTAGGCGGTGGCGGTGTTGATCTCGTTTTCGGCGAAGGTCTTCTCCGCCGGGGTGGCCACTATGTTCATGGTCACGGCCGAGCCACTGTCGGCCAGGTTGTTGGCGACGGGGGCTTGAGCGCGGCCCACATTGGAGTTGGGGAAGTAGCGCACTGTGCGGATGCTTAGCGGCGTGTCCGGCACATCAATCCGTTCGCCGGGGCGCAACAGGCCGGCCGGGATACTGTGCACCGTATCGTGTTCCGGGTGGCTGCGGTCGATGAAGACCAGCTCATTGCTGCGGAAAGCATTTGAGTAGTTCGCCCGTCCGCCTTCGTCCACCGGCATCTGGCTCTCCTGTGAGAGCAGATTGGTCAAGAGCTCGCTGATGAGCAGCAGGATCAACCCGAAGTGAATCATAAAGATGCCGCTTTTTTTCGCAGTCAGTTTGAAGCGCACGAAGTGCGCGGTCACCAAATTCGCCATCAACAGCCCACCCAGCAGATAGCCTCCTGGCATCGGGAGGTGGAACCAAAAGAGTTTATCGTAAAGTGGAAATTGCTCGGGATAGGCCCAAACCACGAGAAAACTCTGGAAGTAGAGTTTTTGGGTGTGCCAGATCCCGTAGTGCACCTGATCCAGTGTGCCAAAGAACACCAGCACGATGGAGAGTGCCAGCAGCACAACCGTCAGTCGCAGCGATGCGAAGAACTTGAAGACAGGACTCATCGATTAGTAGCCTTGCTGTTGCTGCTGTTGTTGCTGCTGTTGTTGCTGGTGCTGATCGTGCTGATGGTGCTGGTCCTCAATTTGCACGCTGGCGAGGAATGCCTCCATGGCGTCGGCCTGCGCGGCGACGGTACCGGTCGAACCGTCCATTTTAAAGAACCAGGTGTCGCCGTGGAAGTTCAGGATCCCACCCAGGACGCTCGCGCTCGGTCCCTGCAGGTTGACCAGGGTGCCGCTGTGGTCCGAGATGGTGATGGGGCTGGCGACCCGCTGAATCTCATCCTCGGTGATCGCATCCAGTCCGATTTGTTGGCGCCAGCGGTTGATGTTGGCCAGCAGGCCGCCTACGTCGCCGGGGAACACGGTGACAGCAATGAGAGCATCCCCTTCTTTCGAGCGGAAGTTAGCCTTGCGCACGCTCTGGGGTGGGAATTCCTCCCAGCCTTCCGGCACGGTGTAGGAAAGCTCGGGGGCTGCCTGAGAAGCTTCCTGCATACCCGGCAGCACTTGCATTTTAGAGCTGTCGGGGCGG
This sequence comes from Puniceicoccaceae bacterium, assembly GCA_003566795.1. Taxonomy (GTDB): domain Bacteria; phylum Verrucomicrobiota; class Verrucomicrobiia; order Opitutales; family Coraliomargaritaceae; genus Coraliomargarita_B. Next base: position 8,286 of record PXBU01000208.1, read on the forward strand.
GTGGCTTGGGTGGCCGCGCCCACAGCTTCCTCCGGGGAGGGCTGGCTGCGCTCCTCCTTGGGAATCGTGTAAGTGACTGGTTCGGGCCGGTCACAAGCGGTCAAGCCTAGCAGCAGAATTGTTACGACTGGAAACGATCGGATCATGTTAAGGTCCAATAGGGGTGCGAGTCCTTAGCAACGGGTCAAGCTTCGACGGTCTAAATTTCAAGTCACTGATGGGATTCATAAGTTCCCCTTAATTGTTAAAGCGGAAAAGGGCGACATCACCGTCTTTGAAGGCGTAGTCCTTGCCCTCAAGCCGATATTTGCCGGCCTCCCGCGCCCCAGCCGTGCTGCCTGCAGCGATTAGATCCTGGTAGGAGACGACCTCGGCTTTGATAAAGCCTTTTTCGAAATCAGTGTGGATGACGCCGGCACATTGGGGGGCCTTCATGCCTTTGCGGAAGGTCCAGGCGCGCACTTCCTGCTCCCCGGCGGTAAAGTAAGAGGCGAGCCCGAGCAGATCGTAGGTTGCCTGGATGAGTTGCGATACCCCGGAATCGCTGACGCCGAGTGATTCCAGATATTCGGCGGCCTCGGTCGCGTCGAAATCGATCAGTTCCGCTTCGACAGCAGCCGAAATGACGCAAATGCCCGCCCCGTGGTGCTCCTGCGCGTAGGTTTCGACTTTGGCGACGTAGGGGTTGGCCGACGGATCGGCGAGATCGCTCTCCGCCACGTTACAGGCGTAGACCACCCGCTTGGCGGACAGCAGCGCCAGTCGCTTGAGCACGACATGTTCGTCCTCGCTCATTTCCAGTGTGATGGCGGGCCTATTCTCATTGAGGTGGGGCAGGAGCCGCTCGATCAACGCGATGTTGGCGGCAGCTTCCTTATCGCCCCCACGAGCTTTCTTGGCCGCTTTCTCCTGTTGGCTCTCCAGCGAGCTGATGTCGGCCAGCACCAGTTCGGTGTTAATGATATCGATGTCGCGGAGCGGATCGATGGAGCCCATATTGTGGATGATATCCTCATCCTCGAAGCAGCGGACGACGTGCACGATGGCGTCCACCTCGCGGATATTGGCGAGAAACTTGTTGCCCAGACCCTCGCCCTTGCTGGCCCCCGCGACCAGCCCCGCGATATCGACAAATTCGATCGCGGCCGGGATGACCTTATTCGTCTTGGCAATCTGCCGCAACGGTTCCAGCCGCTCGTCCGGTACGTGCACCACCCCCACGTTCGGGTCGATCGTGCAAAATGGATAGTTGGCCGACTCCGCCTTGCGCGTGCGCGTCAGGGCGTTGAACAGCGTGCTTTTGCCCACATTGGGGAGTCCTACGATACCAGCTTGAAGCATAGCCCGCAAAAAATGCCGGGTGGCGGCACGGGTGCAACGAAAAAGCAGCGGGGGACCGAGTAGCCTCAAGTAGTGGACGGATGAGAGTATTTGACAAAAGACCATTTGTGGTACATAAACGTGTCACAATGAAATCGGTCAATATCCGTAGCCTGAAACACGAGACCGCCGCACTCATGGAACGTGTCGCCTTGGGGGAATCCGTGGAGATTCGTCGACGCAACCAACGGATCGCCGTCTTGAAGCCAGTGGAAACAGCGGAAAAAGCCAAACACCGGCCTGACTTTAGAGCGCGACTTCAAGCGATTTACGGCGACCGTGTGCTGTCGAAAACGGCCACTGAATTACTTTCCGAAGAACGCGGCGACCGATGAGCGATTACGCGGATACGGGCTTCATTTGTTCGGTTTACGCGCCGGACACGAATACCGAACGCGCGATCAACCAGATGGACAAGCAGCGCAAGCCCATTTGTTTTTCGTGGCTCAATCAGGTGGAGTTTCGCAATGCCCTGCGCCTGCGCGTATTCAGGAAAGAAATTTCAAGCCACGAAAGGGATCGCTCACTGAACCTGCTTCTGGCCGATCTGAGCGCCGGGGTCTTCGAGAATGTGGAACTTTCGCAGAGCAACGTCCTGATCGAAACCGAACGCCTCAGTGCGCGGCACTCCGAAAAGCTGGGCACCCGTAGTCTTGACATTCTTCATGTCGCCATGGCCGTTGTGTTGGGCTGCGAACGCTTTCTGAGCTTCGACAGCCGGCAAGTTAAGCTGGCGAGAGCAGCGGGTCTCAATGTGCCCAGGCTATGAGCGCATCTGCGCTGTGGACTTTAGATAATAGGCTCGATGCCACTTCAAAAAAACTGAATTTTTGACCGCTAACCCGTGTTTAAGGGTGCTTAAACGGATTGATTCGTTGCGGATTCCTGGTTCACTCTGGCAGCAGAAATGAAAAAATCGCACCAATCCGCACTCGCCTCGCTTAAGCGCAAGTTACCAGGGCGGGTTTTTACTGATCCCGAAAGCTGCTTTGCTGCCTCGCTGGATAATCTGCGGCTGTCCTTCGCGCCGGATGCGGTGGTGAAGGTGCGGCAAGCCTCCGATGTGGGGGTCCTGCTGCAACTAGCCAATCAGTATAAGGTGCCAGTCACCGCGCGCGGCGCAGGCTCTTCCGCCACCGGATCGGCTGTGCCGCTGCGGGGAGGCTGGGCACTGGATTTATCGGCCCTCGACAGCATCCGGATCGATGCGGTCGCGCGGATCGCCACGGTCGGTGCCGGGGCGATCACGGCCGAGCTTCAGGCACAGGCCGAGGCGCTCGGATTGTTTTTTCCGCCGGATCCTTCTTCCAAAAAATACACCACTCTGGGTGGCAACATCGCCTGCAATGCCGGGGGCATGCGCTGCGTGAAATATGGGGTAACGCGTGATTATGTGCTTGGGCTGGAAGGGTATCTGGCTGATGGCAGCCCCTTCAAATTTGGTCTGCCGCTGAAGAAGTATGTGTCCGGACTGAACCTTCGCGATCTGCTGATCGGCTCCGAAGGCACGCTGGGCATCGTGACTCAGGCGGCGATCAAACTTCTCCCCAAGCCGGAAAAGCGCTGGACCGGGATGTTTGCCTTCAAGTCGGAAGCGGCGGCCCTCAAGGCGGTGGTGGCCCTGTTCAAGCAAGGGCACAATCCTTCCATTCTCGAGTTCCTGGATCGTCAGTCCGTTGGCTGTGCCGAGGCCTATACCGGCAAGACCATCTTTCCCGGGCATTCGCGGGCATCTATTTTGCTGATTGAGCTCGATGGCACTGCCAGCGAACTGCGCCAGCAGCGTCGTGCTCTGCTGGACTTTATGGCGGAGCGCGCGGTGGCCCAGCGCGAGGCGCGCACCGAGGCGGCGGCCGAAAAACTGTGGCAGGTGCGACGGACTTGTTCGCAGTCGATGTTCTCGCTGGCCGACACCAAGTTGAATGAAGACGTCGTGGTGCCACTGGAGAAGCAGGCCGAGTTGATCCGCTACACGCTTCAGTTGAAAAAGGAGATTGGCCTGGCAACTCCCACTTTCGGGCACGCGGGTGATGGCAACCTCCATGTGCACATCATGTATAACCGCAGCTCCCAGGTGGAAGCGGCGCGGGCCAAGGCCGGTATTTACAAATTGATGGAACGGGTGGTCGAACTCGGCGGGGTGATCACTGGGGAGCACGGCATCGGTCTGGCCAAGATACCTTTCATGCCGCTGCAGCACACCAAGTCTGAGATCGCGGCCATGCGCACGGTGAAGGCCGCCCTCGATCCCAAAGGGATTCTAAATCCCGGCAAGATGTTCGATTCGTTCGAAGTTTGGGAGCACGAACCTGTTGACGTCCGTCTGCCATGGGATCATCGATAGCGGCATGAGTGAACTACTGATTGGTTGGACGACTTGTGATAACATGGATGTGGCCGAGCGCCTCGCAACAGGACTGGTTGAGCGCGACTTGGCAGCCTGTGTGCAGATTGAGACAAGCGTGCGATCCATTTTCAAGTGGAAGGGCGAGCTGCAGAGTGCCGACGAGTGCCGCCTCTGTATTAAATTCGACTCAGAGAAGCTCGACCAAGTTAACAGCTACATTAAGGCGAACCATCCCTATGAGAATCCGGAGTGGCTCGCAATCTGCCCCGATGTGATCTCTGAGAAGTATCTGGCATGGGCGACCGGCGGTTGACCAGTAGACCCATTATTGGGCGAATCCCTACCGCCGACGACCGAAGCCGCGCCCCCCTCGGGATTCCATCAAACTGGTCCTTTGCTCGTCGGTGAAGTCGGAGTTGTCGATAAAGTCCTGGAAGCTTTCGGGGTCATCCTCTCTCCAAGTTCCAGCGACGTATTGCATCATACGGGTGCGCATCTGGTCATGGTTGATGGACTCGGCCCAGCTCATGGCGCTGGCCGGGTCCTCTTGAGCGGCGCGGTAGGTGTAGCTCATTACGGCGCGGTCGAGGGCGGGTGAGACTGGTTGGGAGTTGAGCCATTCCGCCGAGGCAGCCATGTCGTAACGAGTCCATTCGCGAATGATGGCGGTGCTGGCACCACTGAGTGTGCGATCATCCAATTCGCGGCTACCGAGCCAGGCGGCGGCGGCCTGCGGGTCATTGGCCGCCCACTCACTTAAAAAACTGGTGGTAACGGAAGCGGGCACCGCGTCACCCAGCGAGTCCAGGTAAGAAGCCGCTCCTTGCGGGTCAAAGGCCGCCCATTCGTTGACCAATTCAGCCAGCAATCTGTTCTTGGTGGCACCATCTTCAAGCTGTTCCACCTGCATGCGCGCATCGCTCAAGGCACCATTTTCAATTTGGGCAGAGATCACGGCTCCAAGTGCAGCGGCTTGAGTGCGTCGCTCCGTCCGGTTGCCGGTCGGCAAATCCATTGCGGCGGCGAAAGCAGCCTGTGGGTTCGACTCGGCATAGCCCCGAAAAATTGCCAGTAATTGGCTGCTCTGGCTGCGGAGAGGCTCGTTCGCCAGTTCAGTTGCGGCCCATGCCATGGCAGCAGCCGGATCATTCTTGGCCCATACCTCGAGGATCTCGATGCGGGCCTGTGTCGACTCACGTAGTGAACCGATGTTTTCGGCCATAGCCAGTGCATCGCGCGGCGACGTCTCTGCCAGCTGACTCAGCAGGGTCCGAATCATACGATTTCGGCGGTGGTCGTTGGTCGGTAGTGCAAAGGCTTCCTCCAAAAGTGCACGCTGATCGCCCGCACTCAGTGCATCCGATTGTCGCAGTGCCTCGCCCAGATCCTGCTGACTCATTTCCATCAGGCTGGCAGCCGTGTCGCGAGTAAAGCCGGCCGAAGCATCATGGGCACTCTGTCTGGCCGGGGAGCTGCCGGTGCTTGGGAACTCAGTCACCTGCGCTGGGCTCTGGCTTTGAGTGTTCACGCGGAGGCCGGCGTAGAAAGCCGCCCCCATGCTGGTCAGGAAAATAAAAACACCGAGTAGGATTTTTGGAGAGGTCATGATTGAGGGAATAGTAAACCAGGATGCAAAAGTTTCGCAAGTTTTTGGGATTGTGGGAGATTTCCCACTCAAATCAGCGTTGACGCGTGCAAACAAATGCACATCAGATTTTCGGGCACAGCGCTGATGAGCACGCGGGTATGGTGTAGTGGTAACACGTGACCTTCCCAAGGTTGAGCTGAGAGTTCGATTCTCTCTACCCGCACCATCTGCGAGAATGCTGAACGTCGGGCGCTATCGGCCCCGTAGGAGAGGGTTGACCCCTCTACAGATACTTGCGGGGTATCTCGAATCGGCTTGAACCACCGAAGGCAAAATCACTTGCACGCTCGGTCGGAGGATGAATCACTCCGACTACTTTTCCAGTCGGATTGTGGCCTCTGTGCCCTGCGGCCTCACTGTCAATCCCCGGCGGGGACTCGTTCGTAGAGGAAGAATTTATCCTTGGGGCGCACCCGCTCCGGCACGCGAATCGAGAAGCAATCTCCGCGTTGGGCGCGTTGGACCGCTCCCGCGTCGAGATGGATTTCCTCAATCGTGCCTTCCACCACTCCGGAGCTGTTGCCAATGATGAGGAATTCCGCGCCGCAGTGGACCTCGCGGGCGGCCTCGATTTCGGCTACTCCGATCTTCGGGTAGTAGTGGGTCACCTGACCGCTGAGAATCTTGCGATGGGTGGCCTGCGAGCCGTAGGTGCCCGACCAGCCCTGCGGAAGGCCCAGGTAGTAGCCGGAAGAGTGGCCACGGTGATACACTTTTTTCAGGTCAGCGAGTAGCTGGTCGACGAAGCTTGGATCGTAGCGATCCTCCGCGATGGCGGTCGCTGCCTGACGATAAGCGGCTGTGACCAGTTTGACGTATTCCGGTGAGCGGCCGCGGCCCTCGATCTTGAGCGTATGCACGCCAGCCGCGATCACCTGGTCGAGGAACTCGATGGTGGAAATGTCGTTGGGGGAAAAGACGTAGTTGTTATCGAGTTTAAGGGATTGTCCGGTTTCGCTATCGGTTACGGTGTAGCTCCTGCGGCAGTTCTGGATGCAGGCACCCCGATTCGCCGACCTGTTGCGAGTAAAGAGCGAC
>PXBU01000356.1 GCA_003566795.1 Puniceicoccaceae bacterium
CTCGGAGAGCGCCGACTCAAGGCTGACATAGTTGTATTCCCCGCGGCGGATGGCCCGGGCGATCCGCTCGAGATCGTAGCCATCGTTGCGCTGTCCGGTCGGGTAGACGTACACCCCGCGGGCCGCTGGGCGTAGCCAGCCAGATTGCACAAGACGCGCCAGCGTTGCGGCTCGCGCCGCCGGGCGATCAGTCCGCAGCATACGCTCAAGGTCGCGGCGGGTGAAGACAAAGCGGCCAGCCGCAGCCTGCTCGGCAAAAATCTTCAGGGCATCGGTCTGCTGCATGCGATCACTATACTTCAAGTGGACAATAAAATTATTCGAGAATGTTTCTATTGTTCACTTAAACAGCCGTCAGCACGCTGCTTCGCTCGGCAGTCCAACGCTCTTCCCTGAAAAATGTCACCCCGGACTTGATCCGGGGAATGTCACCCCGGACTTGATCCGGGGCCGAACCCCGCCTTCAAGGCACCAAAGCAGGCGAATTCACCACACATCCCAAAGATGATCCAACCGCATCTACCGCCCTGCCGGCAATACTGACACCAGCCCAAGATGCTCCACAAAGGGGATGAAGTCACGATCGACAAACAGCAATGGCAGAGCACGTTCGATACAGAACGTCGCAATGATCACATCTGTGGTCTTGCGAACGGTGAGGCCTTTTTTTCGAAGCGCGCGAAAATTGGCAGCGCTTTTTTCAGCCAAGACCTTCCCAAACAGTTCGTGCTGGTCCAGGGTCAACAGGTTTCGTCTGGTCAATTGATACTCGCGGTCGTTTCGAATGCCCTGGAGAATCTCCAGAAAAATCAGGTCACCAATCGCAACAATCCCCTCTACCAGCCCCGCATCAAGGGCATCCGTATGCGGGCTCTGGTGACCATTGAGATAATCGATCCAAACGCTGGTATCGACCAGTATCATTTGCCGCCACGCAATTCATCCAGATCACCTTCCCACTGGACACAACCACGCAATTTACGAATTTCCTGCTGCCGGCTTCTGCGAATGAGCAATTCAAGGCCTTGTTCGACCACTTCTTTTTTGGTCCGACACCCCGTCGCCCGCAGGGCATCAGCCATCAGCTGGTCATCAATCACGATATTGGTTCTCATACAACACCCATATGTGTATATTTACCTCCATTATACACACTGCGCGCCAAGCTCAAGTCTAGTTGGCCCCTACCTCTCTTCCTCCGCGCCTTTGCGCCTTTGCGAGAACCCCAGTCTTTTCCCAGCGAACACGCCTTGCCATCCGAAGCCCCAGCCGCTATCATTTCACTAGTAAAGAGTAATACCCCATAACGGAGTTCGACAGCGCATGCCTGCCTCCCCCACAACGCCGGTCGCGATCAAACTCGACACAGCCACCAAGGCGAGATTCAAGCGTCTGGCCGAAGCCCGCCAGCGATCCTCACACTGGTTGATGCGCGAAGCCATTCAGCAATACATAGACCGCGAGGAAAAACGCGAGGCCTTCAAGCAAGATGCGATGAGTGCCTGGGAAGCGTTTCAGGCAACTGGCGAGCATGTCCCTGCCGAAGCCGCAGAGCAATGGCTGATTGGTCTGGAGCAGGGGCAGGCCATCATCCTTGCCGTGCGCCACCAGCGCGAAGCAGGCTACTAAATTTCGGAACCCACGCCCCCTAATCCACCCCAAACAAATCCCGCGTATACACCTTCTCGGCCACGTCGGCCGCTTCCGGCGAGCGACGCTTGGTGATGATGACATCCGCGCCGGCCTTTAGCCCGACCAGGTCGATGTGCAGCACGTTCCTCACAGAACAAGCTGACTGTGTGAACCCAATCGAACGAGTTGAAGCGTTTCGGAGTTATGGCAATCCCGATGATCTTTCCACTCGCCGGTCAAGGCATGATCACGATGCTTCTCCAGCAAGACCTCGTCATTCGCAAGCGCTAGCAAGATTTCACGAAAATCGTTTACCAAAATTGCCTGGTGTCGTCCCCTACTTTCTCTTTTGTAGTCACGCTTGAACTGCGAAGTCCGCTCAATCTTCCTCATTCAGATCTGCCAGCAGGGCGTCCACGCTGTCAAAAGATGGCAAATTTCCCCGCCGGGCTTCCTTGATGGCCGCTATGGTTTCAGCATTCGGAACCAACGGCTCGAAAGGAAGTGCCTTTTCATTGGCAATGCGAGTCATCATGATGCGGAAAGCATCCGATACGGTCAGCCCAATTGACACCAGAACGGCGGCAGCTTCTTCCTTGATTTGCCCGTCGATCCGGGCCCGGACTACTGCATTCTCAGACATAAGGACACTCCAAAAAACCTGGGCTACATTGTAGCCCAAATGGGCGCTCTTGGGCGAAGAGGACTTGCCACGTCATTTGGCATTATCGTCGAAGCACTTTATGGATTCAAGGCCATATTTTGGCCCACCGCTTTCGATGATGAGGGTTCGGGGTTGGGGGAAAACCACCGGGTTACGGGTTACGGAAGACAGGGTTCAGGCAGCATTCACTTGCACTATTTCGCTTTGGCAGTGCGGTTCAGGAATCTGTTGCCCGTCTTCAGCCAGACCTTCAAGATGAAATTCAATGGCTTCCTGGATCATCGCGAGGACCTCTTCCCGCGTTTCAGCCGCCGCGACGCAACCGGGGAGATCGGGCACGTGCGCGCCCCAGCTGGAGGGGCCTTTTTCCAGGATTACAACGTACTGCATGATTTCACCTACTTTTTGAGCCCAGCTTGTTTCAGGGCATTATTCAACGTGCCTGCCGGCATGTCCACGCTGGGCTTGCCGGATACCGTAAATGTGCCCGATTTTGCTGGATGCTTGAATTGCCGGTGACTGCCGCGCTGCCGAGCCTGATACCAGCCATCACTTTCCAGTAGCTTCACAAGCTCTTTGACCTTCAGAGGCACGGGTTACGGGTTTAGGACAACCTGGCCGCTGGGCTGGTTTTAGTCGTGGTTTGCCGGGTCCATTCGCTGGTGCAGGATACGCAGGACTCTGATCTGACTGGCCGAAAAGCGATAAATGACCAGGTGGGTGCCGGCAGGAAAGGTCCGATAGGGTTGTTTCAGGTCCGTGCGCGCCATGCCTATTTTCGGGTTCTGGGCAATGCGCTCGATGGCCGCGTTCAGCGTGTCTCTGTAGATTTCGACTTGTTTTGCACCCCATTGCCGGCCAGTATGGCGGAGGATGCTGACAAAGTCCTGTCGAGCTCTGGCGGACAGGACAACTTTCCTGGCCTGAGCCGTCAGGGCATCACCTCAGGGTCGATCGACGCATCATTCCGAGCGCTCCGCATGGCCTCGTCGGCCAGTTGCCGCGCAGTGTTCGGTGTGTAAGCGGTATCGTCGCCCGGATCAGTATCACCCGCCTCGATAGCATGCTGCCATGCGGCCTTCCGCATTTCCTGGGCCTTCAAACGCCGGACAGCATCCCTGATCA
>PXBU01000385.1 GCA_003566795.1 Puniceicoccaceae bacterium
CCACAAAAGTGAATACAACTGCCTACGTTCACTCGGGTCAAAATTGATGCCTTCCCGCTCCAATTCTTTTTTCAGCTGGAAATACAGCACATCCCGAAAACCCAACCGCAATCGACCACCCTGCCGAACCGGCCGCCCCAATACGCGATCGAACTCCTGCCGAATCGCCTTGGCCTGCTGGTTCAAGACCCCTGCGGCGACTCTGGTTTCGTATGAAGCTTTCATGACCTTAAAAACTAGACCTCACCATGCGGCTTAATATTACACGACCTGCGAGTTGACGACATCCACGACCCCCTCTGTCAGGATACATGTCGCCCCGGGCTCGACCCGCCGCGTAAGCCCCCTTAACCTACCGAGAACGCTACCGGTTCGCAGCTTCGCGGTGCAGCCCCGTCAAGGCATCCGGGTTTGTTTCAACAATTTTGAGCAACGCCCGTGCCGGTCCAGCCGGCCGCACCCGTTTCTGCTCCCAGTTCTGCAAGGTTTTTGGCTTGACACCAATCAGGTAAGCAAACTGAGCCTGCGACAAACCGGTGCGTTCGCGGATCACTTTCACATCCGGCTCCGGAAATTCGCGCACTTTCGCGCCTGGCACATCTCCACCACGCATATGGCGGCCCATGTCGCGAACACTGTCCAGCAACTCGGAAAAACTCTGCTCATCCATCTCGAAGCTCCTCATCCATCAGATCGGCCAGGCGTCGAAGCTGAGCCGTCGCTATTAGCGTATACCGAATAAGACAGAATGCACCACTTGGGCCAGCCAGCGCCCCCGAGATCGAGATAGCCCCCATCGCGCGGCCAAAATCAACATCCGGAAGGGCCGTATTGGCGTTTTCTAGATTCAAGCTGGGTCAGGTTGGTTTCAGTACCACCCGCTCAAGAGGCCCGCATACGCTCAGCCAGCGACCGCCAGTTCGCACCCACGCACCCACCCTCTCGCAATCGCCTCACCGGCAGACATCCCCTCCGGAACTTTCAGCGGGCCGATACGGGTGGGCGAAGTGTGGTTGTCGCGCCACAGGTAAAGACCGTTCGCTGTACCGGAATTGGCGAGGATTTCCGGGTGGTGGGAGATCATGATCAACTGGTGCTGGTCATCCAGCAGCTCGCGCATCGACAACACCCAGGGCTGCAACTCCGGCAGGCCGAAAAAATTGTCGGGCTCGTCGATCAGCACGGTCTGCGAAGCGCCGGTTTCGACCGCGGCTCGAACCATGTAGAGCGCCACCAAGGCTCGCTCGCCGTCAGAGAGTTGGTAGAAAAACAGCAGCAGGGGCTTGCCCAACTCCGGATCGCAGCCAAAGCCGCCTGCCGCCAATCCAGCGGGAAACCCGTCGCCGTTCCATCCTGCCGGTGAAAGGTCACCCCCGAAAGATCGCGCTCAAACAGCGCAGCCCCATCACACCGTGCCACCTCGTGCACAATCCGGGGCTTTTCGAAATCCGCCGTCTGCTGGATATGGATCACATACTCGAAAGCATGACCCGCGACCTCGAGATCAATCTCGAACTCCTGCATGTCACTGTCCAGCCACTGGGTGAACATACAAACGTGTGATCACAGTCGTGGCCAGTTCGCCTTCGAAATCTCCGCCATTGTTCCATATCCAAGCTTATATAACGGCAGATTCCTGGCCGTAGACCGACACACTCTCCATAGCCGTCGACCCGGACTTGACCCGGCGCCCCAGCTCTGCCGGCCGGGGCGACAGAGCCCCGACATCTCCCCCACAACCTCAACAACCCCAAAGAGTCCCAGCAGCTCCACGCAACGTCTGGACATCCGAACTCGCCCATCGCCACGCCCATCCGGGCCGAAGAAGCAACCGACACCAGATCCTGACCATCGCGCGCTGTGGACATCATGAAATCATTAGCGATATCATATAAAGTATGACCTTGAGCCGTATCGTCATTGACACCAACGTGCTGATCGCCGGGCTTCGCTCACGACAGGGCTGCTCCAACCGGTTGCTTTCGCTGTTGGCAGAAGACCGGTTCCAGACCGTGATATCCGCGCCCCTGATTTTTGAGTATGAAGATATGGCCCTTCGGCAAATTGACTGCTTGACGTATACAAAGGACGAGATTCGGGAAATCATCGACTTCATTTGCCAAGTGGCCACACCGACGGCGATTTTCTACCTGTGGCGACCCTATCTCAAAGACCCGAAAGATGATCTTGTACTCGAAGCTGCCGTGGCCGGGCAGGCCGATACGATCGTGACGTTCAATCTGCGGGATTTCCGCGGCATCGAACGCTTCGGGCTGCAGGCCCAGACACCCCGAACCTTTTTGAAGGAGATTGAACAATGAGCCAGATCAGCTTGAGATTGCCCGACTCCCTGCACAGGGCGGTCAAGGAACTCGCCGAGCGGGATCATTCCTCTGCCAATCAGTTCATTACCCATGCCGTGGCCGAAAAAGTCAGCGCGCTCCGCACCATGGAATGGATGGAACAGCGCGCAAAACGTGCGCCGAACGCTGCCCGCTTTGCTGAACTGCTGGCGAAAGCCCCAGATGCGGAGCCAATCGAAGAAGACAGGCTGTGATGCAGGCTTAGGACGTCGGCCATGTGAGCCCGACCTACCAAGCACGAGGCCGGGGTTACATCCCCGGCGGGCGGTGCCCCACAAGCAAGCTGGCTTGGGGCTGCGTCAAATCCGGTTGACCGGCGCCTGATCGGTATCCTCGAACCACTGCAGATAGGTTTCGGCCCCGACTATGCCCTGCTCGATCAGCGCGGCCTTGCGCTCGGGCGTGATATCAAACTCGGTGGTGCCGACGTCCAGGGTGTTGATATACAGGGTGCGCTGCCAGTCGTCCGAATGCAGGTGCTTGTTTTCCTGCACCTTCATCAGCGCAGCCAGCAGTGCGCGGGCGTAGTCGGTGAAGCGACGAATAGGCTTGCCCGCCACAGGTTCATCGTAACGGTACAGTCCGATTTCCTCGGCACTGTCCAGGCGCAGGCCCAGGGTCTGGCAGTTGTGGGCTACGAAACTGCGGTGTCATCGACAGTTCAACTCTGGGCTTCTATCCTTCCTTCCAATGCCACTGGCTTCGTACCAATGTATTTCCGCCTCGCAGATTATGCCATTCTCGAAACGCACCGTCGCAAAGCCCTTGCGCTTTCGCCATCTCCCCCACAACCTCAACAACCCATAACCGCCCCCACCATCGGCAGGACATTGCAACGGCTGGGCGGTTCAGCGCCAGATCGCGTGCAACTAGGGTCGTTTCCAGTCAGCACGACTCGCATTAACCAACTGCTGCCAGTCATCTGGCGGATTGCCGGCATTGAGCATTTGACGGAAGACCCTGTACGGGTCTGATTTGCTGCCCGCCTTGCGCAAGGTCTGCTGATCATTGACCCAGCCAAATACGATGGTTCTGGCCCTCGAGTCATAACGAAAAA
>PXBU01000278.1 GCA_003566795.1 Puniceicoccaceae bacterium
GAGATGTCCTTCGAAATGTCCCGCTGGAATGAGCGCATGGCGGATCTGCATCAGCGGGCGGGAATCCAGATGGATGATCGGGCGCGCATCGCAGCCGATCACCACCTCTATAACATGATGCTGGGAGATGCACGTGAGTATCGTGATTTGGCGGATAAGCTATCTTTGCGCGATATCAACCGCTACCAATTCCGCCGCAATCATGCTTCGGATGAGATTCCCTCGCAAAGAGCCGGCTCGGGCGAGTAGGTTGTTGCTTCACTGCATGTCATGGATAAAGCTGACATTGTCGAGGTGCTGGAGGAGATTGCGGTGCTGTTGGAGTTGAAGGGGGAGAACCCTTTCAAAATACGGGCGTATCAGGCCGGTGCGCGGGCGCTGGAGACGCTGGAGGGCGATCTGGATGCGCTGATCGAGGCGGGCGATTTGGGCTCGGTGAAGGGGATTGGCGCGGCACTGGTGGACAAGATCGAGAGGCTGCGGGCGACGGGGGAACTGAAGTTTTATGACGAGCTGCGGGACTCGGTGGCACCGGGGCTGATTGAAATGCTGACGGTTCCGGGTCTGGGTGGGAAGAAGGTGAAACGGCTGCACGACGAGCTGGGGGTGGACACGCTGGCGGGGCTGAAGCAGGCCTGCGAGCAGGGGCAGGTGGCGGCGCTCAAGGGTTTTGGCAAAAAGTCGGAAGAAAAGATTTTGAGCGGTATCGAGCACCGCGAAGCTTACGCGCAGCGGCACCTGTGGTGGAAGGCGCGGGCGGTGGCTGCGCCGATTCTCGCGGGGCTGCGGCAACTGGAGGCGGTCGAGCGGGCCGAGGCGGCGGGCAGTCTGCGTCGGCTCAAGGAGACGGTGGGGGACCTCGACTTTATCGTGGCATCTGACGATCCCGATGCGGTGATGGAGTGGTTCACCAGCCGCGAGGAAGTGCGGGAGGTGACGGCCAAGGGCAGCACCAAGTCCAGCGTGCGGTTTGAGTCGGGCTTGCAGGCGGACCTGCGGGTGGTGCCGGCGGCGCAGTTTGCCTTCGCGCTGCACCACTTCACCGGGTCGAAGGAACACAATGTGGCGATGCGGCAGCGGGCTCTGGCGCGGGGGTATAGCTTGAGCGAGTGGGGGGTGGTTTTGAGGGATGAGGGCGGAGACTTGAGACCTGAGAGTGGAGGTGGAAAAGCGGAAAGTGTGAGCGGGGAGCAGGGAGCAGAGAGCAGAGGGCGGACTGCTAAAATTCAGGAAACGATTCGAACGGAAAAAGATTTGTTTGCCTTTCTCGATCTGCCGGAGATTCCGCCGGAGTTGCGGGAGGGGATGGGTGAGCTGGAGCTGCGGGAGATTCCGGAGTTGGTATCCGTGGATCAAATACAAGGGGTCTTTCACAATCACACCACCGCTTCGGATGGTCGGGCCAGCATCGGGGAGATGGCAGCGGCGGCGGAAGCGCTGGGCTGGCACTATCTGGGTCTGGCGGATCACTCCCAAGCGAGCTTCCAGGCCAAGGGGCTGGACGACGAGCGGGTCCTGCGGCAGGTGGGCGAGATAAAAGCTTTTAATGCATCCGGCGAATCGTCGGTGCGGATCTTTGCCGGGATCGAGTGTGATATTCTGAAGGATGGTTCGCTCGACTTGGAGGACGCGACGCTGGAGGGGTTGGACTATGCGGTGATGTCGGTGCACTCCAGCTTCGGGCTGAGTGAGGCGGAGATGACGGCGCGGGTGATCAAGGCGATTGAGCATCCGGCTACGACGATGCTCGGGCACCCTACCGGGCGGCTGCTGCTGAGGCGCGAGCCCTATAAGATCGATCTGCTCAAGGTGATCGATGCGGCAATTGCCAATCGGGTGATCATCGAGATCAATGCCAATCCCAACCGGTTGGACATGGACTGGCGCCACTGGCGGCGAGCGGCTGATAAGGGTCTGATGTGCGCGATCAATCCCGATGCGCACCGCATCGAGGGGCTGCGCCATTTTGAAGCGGGTGTGAACATCGCCCGCAAGGGGGGGCTTGGCCCCGAGCAGGTTTTGAACTGTCGCGACTTGGCGGGCGTGGAGCAGTGGTTCCGCGAGCGGTAGTCGGTAGTCGGTGAGCGGTGGACGGTGAGCGGTGAGCGGTGGACGGCCTCGTGGCGTGCTCGCTTGTGGTGACACGCCGAGCTCGTCGAGGGGTCGAGCGCCGTTGCGGCGGCGAACTGACGGGAACGGTGGGTCAGTGGCCGGAGGGTGGCGGATTGGGAGTGGGGGATTTTTTGTGGATGCTTGGCTGCTGGGACGTTCGGGCGTTCGGCAAGCGAACACGCCACGGGGGGAGGCCTTGTGGTGTGCTCGCTTGTCGAGCGCCGTTGGGGTGGCGATCTGATGGGGAGCGGTGGTCAGTGGCCGGAGGGTGGCGGATTGGGCGTGCGGGATTTTTTTGTGGATGCTTGGCTGACTGGGACGTTCGGGCGTTCGACAAGCGAACACGCCACGGGGGAGGCTTTGTGGTGTGCTCGCTTGTCGAGCGCCGGATTATTGTGACACCTGCTGGATGAGTTCGGGACAACTTGGCGAGTCGGCCAGCCATTCTCTTGGGGGAAATTGGCCGTCGCTGAGGTGAGGATAGAATTCCGGAAGATATTGTTTGTTCCGAATCCAACCGGGCCAGACTTGGTGGCATTCGATGAGGCCTTTGCGATAGGGGTTGAGGAAGATATACCTTGCGAAAGGCTCCAGTTCTTGCTCGGGACGAAGCCTGTGTTCATGGAAATTATCCTGCCAGAGTTGGCGTCGGTCGATTCCTTGCCGGATCTGGCGCTTCAGTTTACCAGCGATTTGTGAGAGTGTGAGTCGATCTCCCAAAGTGAACAGCAGGTGGCAGTGATCGGGCATCACCGTCGCGCAATGTAGCTTGAGGTCTGCCGCAGTATGGAATCCTCTCAAGCTGTCCCGGACTACCTCGATACTCGTTTTTTCGCGCAGCGCACGGATTCTTTTTTCAGTGCAGATCGTGAGGAAGTAGCGCGCACCTGGAATGGATCGGCGACCTTTGCGCAATCGATCCGTGCCAAGATGGTCCAGTCGTTTTTTGTGCATCGTTTTTTGTGCTGGCCGGTGGAAGTGGTTGGAGAATTCGGGAGGTTTTTGTTGTGAGGTGAGTCTTGGGACGTTCGGGCGTTCGGCAAGCGAACACGCCACGGGTGGAGGACTTTGTGGTGTGCTCGCTTGTCGAGCGCCGTTGCGGTGGCGATCTGATGGGGAGCGGTGGTCAGTGGCCGGAGGGTGGCGGATTGGGCGTGCGGGATTTCGTTGTGGATGTTTGGCTGCTTGGGACGCTCGGGCGTTCGGCAAGCGAACACGCCACGGGGGAGGGCTTTTGTGGTGTGCTCGCTTGTGGTGACACGCCGAGCTCGTCGAGGGATAAACC
>PXBU01000155.1 GCA_003566795.1 Puniceicoccaceae bacterium
AGCGTCATTACACGAGTCTCCCTCTGGTTAGAATGTCTGAGCTAAAAACTTCATGGCGCACATCCGCCAGTTGAATGGCTTCTTCCATCGTCGCGGTCTGGCGCTCGGAACCGATTCCCCGCGCTGCGGCATCGGCCATTAACTTGGCCGCCGTGTAGATAAATAAATAGTCCACCTTGCCGGATTCGATCACTTCAGTTGCCAGCGTCGGACCGGCCTCCACATACACGCCGCAAATGCCTGCCTCCGCGCAGCGTGCCCGCAAGGCAGTCCAATCAAGGTGGCCCTGATCCGCAGGCAGCTCCCAAACCTGAATCCCTGCCTTCACCGCGCGGGCTTTGCGCGCCGCATCCACGCCCTCCAGACAGACGACGGTGGTGTTGTTGCGAAATTCGTCCATGTAAAGCTGTGGCAATCGCTCCTGCTCCAAGGTCTTTAGATGACGGTCAAAAACGAAGCGTCGCGGACAAAAGACCTCCCCGTCAATGCGGCTGGTTAGACTGGGATCATCCTGCAATACCGTGCGGGCACCAACTGCAATCGCCGGGAAGTAGCGTCGCCACGCCATGACGTTGCCGCGAGCCGCTTCTCCGGTGACCCAACGTGATTGACCGGAGGCAGCCGCAAATTTCCCATCCAGCGTCATCGCCAGCTTAGCCGCCAACAGTGGCGTGCCAGTCGTGATCCAATGGTTGAAAATGAGATTCAGGTCCTGGCATTCCTGCTCCAAGATGCCCTGCGCCACCTCAATCCCGGACTGGCGTAAAATCTCCAGACCGCGCCCGGCATGGGCCGGATTCGGATCGACCGCCCCCACCACTACCTTGCGGAAACCGGCCTCGATGATGGCCTGCGTGCAAGCACCCGTGCGTCCGCAAGTGCTGCAAGGCTCCAGGGTGACGTAGAGCGTGGCATCGGGCGAGGGCGCACGCCCGAGCGCACGAATCGCCTCGACCTCCGCATGCGGCTGCCCGGCACCCTGGTGCCAGCCCTCAGCCACGATCTGATCGTTTTCGACAATCAAGGCCCCGACCATGGGATTCGGATGGGTCTGGCCCCAGGCGCATCGGGCGAGGTCCAACGCCCGCCGCATGTGCGTCTCCAAATACATCGGCGCAAAGGCATTGCCGGAACTGCCCGCGCTGGTGCCGGATTTTTGATTCATGGCCGCACGAAAGGATTGCTTTGCTTCTCTGCCACGACCGTCGTGGTCGGGCCGTGGCCGGGATAAATTGTTGTCGCATCCGGCAAGCTGTAAATCTGCTCGCGGATGGATTTCTCCAGCACCGCAAAATCGCCGCCGGGCAAGTCGTAGCGCCCAATACTTCCGGCAAAAATGGCGTCGCCCACAAAAGCGGCGGCCTCGTCCTCCGAGTAAAGCATGACATTACCCGGACAATGACCCGGCACATGCCGCACTTCCAATTGGCGGCCCAACAGCTCGAGTTTGTGTCCCTGCGCGACCCACTCATCAATTTCGACCGGTTTCAGTTCCAGCCCGGGAATCGCGAAGTTTGCCATGCGCGACGGCTCGCCAAACAGGATGCGGTCCTCCGCGTGACCATAGGTCTTGATGCCTTGCTGCACAAATTTCCATCCATCGAGCATATGGTCCCAGTGCCCGTGCGTGAGGACCAACGCGACGATCCGGCAGCCGTAGCGTTCCGCCAGTCCACTGGCCCATTCGAAAGCATCCGCCGGCGCATCGATTACCACGCACTCCTTGCGCTCCGTATCGAGCAAGGCGATGGCATTGGTTCCAATGGGCGGCAACTCCTGTGTCTCAATAATCATACTCAGCAGGATGCAAGCTGGCGCTGCGCTTTCAACTAGTAATGTGCATGCAAATTGACATTGTCAAAGGCTTGGCAAATGCTACCTTTCACAACCGACTGGCATCGACCTATGAATCATCTGCTGAACACCTGTATAAGATTTTTGAGCTTCGCCGCTCTCGTGTTGTTTATTCCCGCAGCAACAGCAGAACAGTCCGACGCCAGCGTCACCGACAATTCGAATTTGGTCCAGCAAGCCTACGCGCTTTTAGAGTCCGGGCAGTCCGAGCAGGCCATCAAAGCATTTTCACAAGCATTGCAGGCCGATGCAACTAACTTGGCTGCGCGATTAGGCAAGGCCCAGGCACTACTTAATCAGCAACGCCATGAGGAGGCCTTCAAAGCCTACGACCTCGTCGTCCAGCACTCTCCTGCGCATATATTTGCATGGAATGGCCGCGGACTGGCCGCGTTTAACCTGAAGGATTTCGACGAGGCACTGAACTCCTTTCAGCGGGCCACCGCCGACCAGCCGGTGAATGGTTTCTTCTATGAATCACTGGCCTGGACTTATTTCTGTCAGGGTGAGTATGCGCAAGCTACGACGGCTGCCAAACAGGCCACATTGATGTATCATCAAAATAGTCAACCCGCTGCTTACCCCTTGTTGATCGCGTATTTTTCGCAGCTGGAGGCAGGCAAGCCCGATGAGGCGCGCCGCACGTTGAAATACGCCCAACGCAACCGGCCTGCCGAAGATGCCTGGCCCGCCCCAGTGTTTGACTACCTGGATGGTCGACTGAGCGCCGCCGAGTTAATCAGTTTTGTGACAGACACCGCGCAGGAAACCGAGGCCCACAGCTACATCGGCCTGCACCTTCGGTCACAGGGGAAGTTGGAGCAAGCGCAACCACATCTGAGCTGGGTCGTATCGCGAGGTGATAAGCGGGTATTCGAATACACCCTGGCACGCACCCTCCACACCCAGGATAAAGTGGCATTGCTCGAACGGTAGTTGCCGGGCACCAGCATCATGTTTGGCTCCCTCCCAGCAACTCGCATTGGCCTCATTTCCGTAGTCGCTGCCTCCAGCCTTCTTTCGGCGGATGTTATCAGTAACGAGCGGGTCTGGGAAAGTGCGGACGGTCGGGAGATTACGGCGAGCCTCCTTGCGCTGGACCCCGAAGCCGAAACGGTCAAAATGCGACGCTCTGACGGCCTTGAATTTAGCATTGGCTTTGACCAATTCGCGACTCCTGACCAGCAGCTACTCTCGGATGCCGCCGAAAAAAAGGCGAGGGCGGAGTCTGAAGCAACTCAGGAGGACGCCGCCAATGCCGGCCAAGCGCGGGCCGAGCCGCTCCCCAACCGGCACGAACTACGGCGGGTGCCAATGGTCCGGCAGAAGGGCAATTTCTGCGTGCCCGCCTCGGCTGCCATGATCGCGGGCTTCCACGGGATCGAGACCGACCAGGACCAGATTGCCTACCTCTCCTCCGCTCAATCGATCAGCCATCAGGGCACTTCGCCTCGCGACATGTTGCTGGCGATGGAAAAACTCGGCTTTGATGGGAAAATCCTCTACTGGCGGGAAGCCGGAGAGTTTGATTCGACGATATTG
>PXBU01000223.1 GCA_003566795.1 Puniceicoccaceae bacterium
CCACGGCCTCCATGGAAAAAGCCGGCTATCAAGATAGCCAAGTCCAAGGGGTCCACGCTCAGCTCATGCGTGAAAAAGCAGAGCCCACGGAAGGGTTTACCCCGATGCCCATTTTCGCGCTTTTCTTATTTGCGGTCGTGGTTTTCTGGGCCGGGGTTTATGTGACCAAGTACTCTGGTGACTTTCGCTGGGACGTGTACGACCCCCACTTTTCGCCCGATTCCGTAGCGGCTGAACCGCCACCTTTCGACCCCATTGCCCGGGGCCGCCGGGTGTACACCGCACGATGCCAGCAATGCCACCAAGCCGATGGGCAAGGCGCCCCCGGATTGTATCCGCCTTTGGTTGACTCCGCTTGGGTGCTTGAGGATCGCGAGCGTTTGATCAAGATCCTGCTCCATGGTCTTGAGGGCGAAATTGTTGTTCGGGGAAATACTTACAACGGCAACATGCCGGCCTTTGGTCCGGGGGGCTTGAATATCGGTGATCGTGATATTGGCGCAGTGTTGAGCTTTATTCGTCAGGAATGGGGCAACGCGGCCGATGAGATCACTGAGGAGGAGGTCACCAATATCCGCGAAGCTGTGGGTTCCCGCGGTATTTGGGATGCGGCCGAACTGCTTGCGGATCATCCGCTATAAGCATTGCCGCCGGAATTACGGCTAACCGGGTGGAGTCGTGACACAGACATTCCTGTCTGTGGGTGTGCTGAGCAAGTGCTGAACTGCCGGGTTCACTCAGACAGGGATGTCTGTGTCACGTGGAGCGTGGCAGGGGAAGGCTGCGGTTTTGCGGTACGCTTGCTTCAATCTTGAGGTTTTGATTGAAGTCGCCTAGCTCATAGTCATGGCCATCCGATTTTTTCGCCGTATCAAAATCGCCCCCGGGGTAAGCCTTAATTTTTCGAAAAGTGGGGGATCGCTTTCTTTGGGGCCGCGAGGTGCCAAAGTGACCGCTGGCCGTCGAGGTATCCGTCGAACGGTGGGACTTCCGGGGACGGGCCTTTTTTACACCGATCATAAAAACTACGGCACGAATCCACCTGCCCGGCAGGCGTCCGCTTCGGCTCCTCAGGTGACCAGTGCGCTCAACCTTGGCTTCTTTAAAAAGCTGTTCACACCGCCTGAGGAAAAGGCCTTTATTGCGGGTCTCAAAGCGATTCACAACGATGATGAAAAAGAAGCTTACACCAAGCTTCTCCAAGCCTCCACCATCCCGGACGCGTGGTTCACCGCTGCAATGTTGGCCATGCGGATGGAAAAGGCTGATTTAGCCGAACCTCTGCTCAAACAAGCGTTGGAAGCGCCCCGCGACTTGGGCAAACACTACAAAAAGTATGGGCTTTCTTGCAGTTTCAGTTTTGCCATTACCGAGCGCATGCGCGTCGAGGTCGTGCCTTCCCCACGTGGGGCCTTGCTCGCCTTGGCGGAGGTGCACCAAAAGCTTGGGCGTTGGGAAGATTCGGTTGATGAGTTGCGTGCTTTGGTGAGGGCTGAGGCGTCCGACCCCTTCGCCCGCCTTGCTCTCTGCGAGATGTTGATCTCTGAGCAGGGAGATGAGGCAGCTTGCAAAGAAGTGGTGCGGCTCAGTAAGGGGATTGAAAACACCGAGGAAGTTGCTGCCGCAATTTTGCTTTGGAAGGGTATAGCGCTCCAGCGGCTGAGAATACCGAATGCCGCACTGGAAACTTTTACGCTGGCGCTGCGCAGGAAAAAGGATCGCAGTGAGGCTTTACTCCAAGCCCTGCGTTACGAGCGGGCGCTGACCTATGCATGTCTGGGTAAGCGGTCGCGGGCGCGCGCTGAGCTGGAGAAACTTTATGCCGAAGCGCCGGGTTATGAGGATGTCGCCGAAAGGCTTGGCCTGGGCGACTGAGCCGGAAGCAATGCAGAGCAAAGCTGAGCCTGCCGGACCTTCAGCTAAACCAATAAGGGCACTGGTTCCGGTGCATTTTTGTCGAGCTTGGCACCGGCCTGAGCCACTAGCGGATAGCTGTACTCCTCACCTTGAAAATTGCGCATGACGATGGCGTCTTCAGTGATTTCTTTGATGTAGTCCGGATTGATCGGGACCTTACCGCCGCCGCCGGGCGCGTCGATGACAAATTGCGGAATGGCGTAGCCAGTGGTGTGGCCGCGTAGGGCTTGGATGATTTCGATGCCCTTGCGCGGGTCGGTCCGGAGGTGGGCGCTGCCGGTGATCAAATCACACTGATACAAATAGTAGGGCCGCACGCGCATCATAAGCAGTCGGTGAACAAGCGCTTTCATCGTTTCTGCGCTGTCGTTCACTCCCCGCAGCAGGACTGACTGGTTGCCGAGAGGCACTCCTGCGTAGGCCAAGCGCTCGCAGGCGTCTTTTAGGGTCTGCGTGCATTCGGTTGGGTGATTGACGTGGATGCTCATCCAAATCGGCCCGTGCTTTTTAAAGATTTCGCAGAGCTCCGGAGTGATGCGTTGCGGTAAAAAGACAGGAATACGTGAACCGATGCGGATGAACTCAACGTGCGGAATCTTGCGCAGTTCACCGAGGATGTGATCGAGCTTTTTATCGGAGAGCAGCAGGGGATCGCCCCCGCTCAAGAGCACATCCCGCACCTCCGGGTGTTGGCGGATGTACTCCAGGCCACTTTCGTATTCCGGGTGGAAGTTGTAGTCCTGTGCGTTGGATACCAGGCGACTCCGTGTGCAATAGCGGCAGTAGGCGGCGCAGCGGTCTGTCACCAAAAACAACACACGGTCGGGGTAGCGGTGAACGATGCCCGGCACGGGAGAAGTGCCTTCTTCGCCAACGGGGTCCAGCAATTCCTCGGGAGCCACGGCAGTTTCTCCTTTTTTGGGGATGACTTGCTGGCGGATCGGATCGTTTTGATCAGACGGATCAATCAGGTTGAAAAAATAAGGGGTGATCGCCAAGGCCAGTTTCTTGTTGGCGTGGAGCGCACCCGCCCGCTCGTCCAGAGTCAGGTCGAGGTAGCGCTCAAGGTCGTCCAGCGTCGTTAAACGGTTGCGCAGTTGCCACTTCCAGTCATTCCATTGTTCGGCTGGAACGTCGGCCCAGTTACCTTGGCCACGAAACCAGTTTTCTTTAGAGTCATTCGGATACATGCTCGATCTTTCGGAAATTTTTAATCTGAGGTTTTGCAAAAATTGCGGACGAATATCGTAGACTTATTTATATATATCGATATGTCAATGTATGATGGTAGAGGAAACGCAGTTAAATGAAACCTTGGCTCGACGTCTTTGGGCGGTCGGCGATCCGGTGCGTCTGCGGCTCCTTGAATTATTGCCGATTTCGGCGGATTGCGAGCATGGGAACAATGTCTCTCGTCTGGCTGAAGAGCTCGGTTTGTCCCAGCCCTCGGTTTCGCACCACCTTCGGATTC
>PXBU01000381.1 GCA_003566795.1 Puniceicoccaceae bacterium
CTGCTGATCGTGGAGCTGTTGCCTTCTGACCTGGATGAAACCTGGGAGAACGCCAAGGCCATCCGGGCCGAGTTGTTGGACCGCGGAGTCGTCGTGACTGACAGGACTGTCCTGCGTGATCTGGCCTTCATTCGACGCCACTTCCTGATCTTCATGGAAACCGAGCGGGGTCGCAAGCAACTCTGGCAGAAAGTGGGCGACGGCGACTGGCTTGATGCCTTCGAGCCTCGGATTCCGGAGCCGACATCGGCCGCTGAACCGGCAGCGCATACCTTTCTGTACGGCATTGCAGCGATAGCTGGGAAGGTGCATTGATGCGAGCAAAAGCGCGCTCCGCGGGCCACCGGCAAAGCCGTTGTGGCCCGCTTCAAACCCGGCAACCAGTACTTGCATTCAAGGAGAAATCAGGATGACCGCAACCATTGTCGAAATGCACCATGAGCAACGCCGGTTCGTTTTCCGTTGCCCGCTGACGGGCAGCCCGTTGGCAGGCGACATCGACGAGACCGACCAGGCATTCGCCAGCCCCTACTTCCTGTTCTGTGTTACCGAAGATGGCAGGATCTTTGCCCGGCGCGATGAACTGCCCGGCGATTTCGAGTATGAGCTGAACGGCGCGCTCGAGGAACTGATGACGCAAACCACTTCGCAGCACTACCTGCTGTATGGCTGCCAGCTGCACAAGTTCATGGCCGGGGTGGTTGCTCATTCTCTGCCGGACACCACCCTGATATTCGATCTGCTGGGCCAGCACAATCGCTTCCCCCAGTCAGAGCGCGCCTGGATTGCGATGGACTTCACCCTGCCCGCAAAACCAGCAGCGGACTGCCGAGTGGAATGCATCGGGACCCTGTTCCCGGCGGATTGAGCGGCCGCTGAGTCAACTCGTTGACAGCCATGATTTCGGTGATTCCGATATCTGGGAGAGTGCAGTGAAGGCGTCTGCAAAAGCCGCAAGACGGAGTGCTTGATAAATCTCGCCGGATCGTCAGAAGTTTGACCGGAAATTGCCGCTGACTGAGAAAATCACCCGGGTTTTTGACGCCTTGAGCGCATTTTCAAAACCTTCCGGTCGACGGTAGCGGCGGTTCAAGCCCTTGATGGCGGAAGACGAGACGAATGTTCTGCTTTTTCCCGAGCACTCGTGTCCGCGGCTACTCGGCAGAGGCGTCAGCTCCGGCCCCGAAATTTGACCCTCGTCATTGACAGAGTGAGAGCGCGCTGGCCAGAATGCAGATTGGCACCCCGTGCGCGGCCAGTCCGCGGCGGGAGAAAAAGCAAAAAAGGGGTAGGTGCTTCCAGCATGACGGGGCTGCATCGGGGGATTCAAAAATCAGAACCAACTGCCCGCCCACCCGGGCTTGAGTGCCGGTCATGAGCTGGTTCGAGCAGCTGACCGGAATTGTCGAGCACCATCCTGACCAGGTCCGGGAGCAGCTGGACTGGGATGGCGAGCGGCTCCGCTCGCGGGCGAACGGCCGCAGCTTTCGACCCGGCCGGCTGGAAATCCCGGCCCTCGCCGAGCTGCGCCGGCAGGTTTCGGAAATCGAGAGTACCGCCCCGCGCTCGCTCCGTCTCTCGGAAATCGTCGCCGATGTGCGCGAACTCCACCGCGATCCCCGCCACGCCAATGCCGTCTTCCAGGTCGCCTCGCAGTTCAACCTGCTGGAAATGATCGGGCCGGACATCCCACCGGAGCATGGCATCGGCGGCTACGAATACGACCGCACCCAGGGCCCGACCTGCGCCATCGCCTGCGGCGCCGGAACCATCTTCCGCAACTACCTCGTCGAAGTTGACGGCCTGCCTGGACAAAGCGAGCATCGCCAGATCGACTGCCTTGCCGATCTGGGCGAAGCGCTCGGAAATGCCGACCAGAGTCTGTGGGAAATGCGAAACGGCTACGCCCTGGCTAGCGAGGCTGGCTTGAGGCGAATTTCTGAACGCCTGGCCGCTGCCGACGAGAGCGAGCGCGATGCCCTGCGCCAGCGCCTCCGCATTGGACTGCAATGGCATACCGAAGTCACGCTACCGGCTGCAGGCCACGGTGTCAGCCAGGTCTATTGCTCTGCGCTGCCGGTGGCCTACAGTCGTCAGCCAGCTGAGTTGTGGGAGCCCTTCGCGCGTCTGGTGCTGGAGGCCACATACGAGGCTACATTCTGCGCTGCCCGACTGAACCGGGCTGAAACCGGCAACGACCAACTGTTCCTGACGCTGATTGGTGGCGGTGCCTTCGGCAATCACTTTCAATGGATTGCCGATGCGATCGAGCGGGCCACTGAGATCCATCTCCACAGTGACCTGGACGTCCGAATCGTCAGTTACGGTCGTTCGAAAACGGAATTATTTGGGCTCGTGGAGCGACTGCGTCCCATGCTTTCTGCATCGAGTGTTGACATATCGGACATTCGATGTCGTGGTGATCTGGATACTGGAAATCATCAACTTGACTTCCAGGAGAAAGCGCCATGAACCAGATCCATCTGCAGTCCGCCAACGGAAATCTCGCTGCGGTCTTCCCGTCCCTCGTTCGTCTGTGCCTGAAGCAGACTGCACGCGGTGACCACGAACGCCAGATGAAGATCCTGACCCGCCGCCATGGTCTTGACGGTGCTCCCATCAATACGCTCGAAGAGCTGGGTGAGGTTTATGACGTCAGCCGTCAGCGCATCAGTCAACTGCAGGTCAAGGCGGAAAGCCGAATCCGCCAGCTGCTCGAGGACAGCCTGAAACGCCGCGCTTGGGATATCTGCCCGTCCCTGCGTTCTGCGTATGCCGACCTGAAGGACGACTTCGCCGCCGCCGGCCCGGCGCTCAGCCGGAGCCGCTTTCAGTCAGTCGTCCGCAAGCGGTTCGGAAACGCAGTCAAGGGTCACTGGTTCAGTCTGTTTGCGCAGACCCTTGATTATCGCCAGCTCGCTCCCAGCGCTAAGGTTCCGGTCGCCGAGCTGAGCGAGTTGTGGGTGCCGCAGGGACTTGCTCCACAGGGGTCGATCGATCAGGTTTTCCGGACCTTGAACGCACTGCGCAAGTCGCCGGAGGGTACGCCACTGACTACCCTGCTGGCGGAGCTGCGAAGCGCCGGTCATGCTTACATCGACGAGCCATTGCTGCGAGTCATCATCAGTGCCCTTCCGCGTCTGCAGATCACGCGCTCCGAACAGGTTCGAATCCGTACAGAATGCCTCACTGGTGCATCAGACCAGGCCTGGCGCGTGCTCAAGAAGCATGGAAAACCGCTCCACCGGGATGAGATTGCGCGCAGGGTAAATGCGCTGCGCGTCGGACGTGGTCAGATGGATCCCTGCACAACTGAAAACATCGCCAATCAGATGTGTGCGGACCCGCGTTTTGTCTGCTCCGGGAAAAGCGGATTCTGGGGTCTCAAGGAATGGGGTACGGTCAGCGAGTCGACCATCGTCGAGGCGATGGAAGTCGCCCTGCATGCCGCCGGTCAACCCTTGACGATGAACGCATTGATCCGCGCCACCCTGCGTCTGCGCCCCGATGCTTCGCCGAAGTCAGTCAAATCCTACGTCGGCCAGCGCCCGGAGCAGTTCGTGAGAGCCGGCCGCGGCAAGGTCGCGCTTGCCAAATGGAAAATCGACCTGACCGATTCGACCCAGCGTGGAAAAGTTCGATGCAGTTCGGATGATTTCATCGCCGCAGTGGAGCTCGTCCGTGACGATCGCGAGGCCCTGCCACTGAAGGAGCTGATCGACGGCGTGGCCGAGCTGACTGGCCAGGCTGAGCCAACGGTTCGACTGCGGATCAGCGATCTGAAGGGAATCCACATCAAAGACATGAGCGGTCAGCGGGGCAAAAGGATTCATTTCACCTGTAACCAGATCCGCGCACCGGAGGCCGCCGCGCCGACCAAGCGTCAGCTGATTCAGTCGAGTATACGGAGCATCCTGAGCGAAAGACCGGCGAAGTACCGCAGGAAGGCAGATCTTCATGAGCAGGTGAGCCGACAGATTCCCTGCTGTCGTCCAACCTTCTATGCCTATCTTCGCGAAATGAACCTCGATTCGAAAACCTTTTCGCAAAGGGGGGAGCGCGCATGAGCATTGATTCATCAAGTAAAACATCAGAGCGGTCGATAACTATTGGCGCTCCACAGCCTTTCGAGTTCCAAGGAGTGCGTAATGTGCGTAGCTAACGATGCAGCAGATCCTATCGAGGAGGTTGCTGGCTGGACATTGCTCTGCTGGAAACTGCAATGCTAAGGCGGTGAGGGAGATATCGAAGGTGGACCTTCTAAAGCAGATTCTTACTCGCAATAATATTCCACAGCCTGACGGCCGTCCGCTCTTTGCCTATGAGCCTACTGCTGACGAAATGGCGCGACTTGCGAAGCTTTTACGATTTCGCGTCGAGAGTGGTCAGCGGCTGGTAAGCACTGGGCAGGCTTTCGTTCTCTGGGCATCGGAACGAATTCGCACAGAATTTCCAGGTGGTAAGCTCAGTTGGGATTTTGTTTTCGGAGGATTAGCGCTTCCACCCTTGGATCTTGCATCTACCTACTGGTTGGTTGAAAAAGGACTCCGAAGTTGGGGGCGTAGTGTACGTCGATTCGACCAGGGCAGCAGGGCTTTCTTGTATACGCTTCTTGCGGAGGGTGGCCTGCCTAATGCGGTGCTGCAGGAGGCTAGCCGTTACCGCTCGGTGCTCATTAGCCTTATGGCTGAACTGGAACGGGAGGGGGCGCTAGCGTCGACCGTCGCACGAGCGGTTGCTGCCCGCCATGTCCAGAGTCTCCCGCAGGCATTACGTAACGTAGATCAAGAAGAGCTGTTGTCAGAACTGGTTTTGGCGCTTATCGATCTCCGTCGAGCGCTTCCCGAGGACTTGCCTCAGGAATCAGCGATGTCCTGGCTAGATGCCAATCGACTCGATTGGCGCAATGAGCTCCCACTGCGACTTTCTGTTGATGCGATCGAGGGGATTGTGAAGCCCGCACTGACGGCTGAACGTCCACGTCCTGCCAGTGCGCTAGTTCAGAGGGAGTTGCGACGTGATGGCGCTGGAATATGGCACGGAGTGGTACATATCCTTGAGGGGGCATTGATCCCAGGCGAGGCGATGCCAGAGGCGCAAGAAAAACGATTGCGCCTAAGTTCTAGCGATGGAGCCAGCTTTATTGGTCAACCTGAACAGGGTGGCTGGCGCCTTCTCCATAGCGCGGGAAAGCCGATCGTCCCGATACCGCCGCAGAATGCACTGCTCTTGAAGGCATATACAGATGGGCAACAGTTAGGTGAAATTGTGCTTGATCCAGGAATGCCTGCTCCTCATCAGGCGCCGACTCTTTGGCGAGCCAGATCTATTGAGGAAGTCTCGCCCGAAGTTTTGGTGCCGCTTTCGGCTCGAGGCCAAACGCGTGCTCAGCGGATCTGGGTTCTGGCCGAAAACGGTGTGATACCGGAACCTGAAGAGGGGCTGTCTCTTGGCCCATCGGAGCCTGGTCCGGGCGGTTGCCTTTGGTCAGTTCGAGGCCAAGGGCGGCTCAGGATTGGAGAGGTTTCCTTAGCGCTGCGCACCGGTGCTGAAGCAGACTCACCAATCCCGAGAATACTGGCCAGCGGCCGGATTTTGAGAGGCTTTACGCATTCTCGGGGCATCCCAGTCTATCTGGGTTCGCCGGATATCTTTGGTGCTGAGGGTGAGCGCCCTTTACAGAGACTAGGTGGCCAGAACCTCAGAGTGGGGTCACTTCAACAAGTCCTTTTTGGCGAACTCCTCGAGTGGGTGAAAGAGGGTTTTAGCTTGGCGCAGTTGCGGATGATCGTCATGCCAGTTGAGGTGACACTGTCGCTCTGGGAGATTTCGAGTACCCAGTTGCGTTTCCAAGCTTCAGGACTGTACTCTGGATTACATGCCGCTATAAGCGCTGGCAATGTATGCAAAGAAGGAATCGTTTCTGTTGACGGAAGTCTGGAGTTAGATATTCAAGTTGATGATCTACCAGGCTTGGTTAGTCTGCGGCTATGGGAGCCAAAGGCTGGAGGCGCACTTGAGCTCTCAGCGCTTTGGCCAGCAAAGAGACCTCGAATTATTGATCCGGACGGGCGGGCGATTCGCGAAGAGCAAATAATCTCCATCAGGAGGTTGGCCGGTTGGCGCGGGTACCTGCCTGGCAAGGGTGGCGCAGCCTTGGTTAGGCTAATGGATCAAAAAAAACCGGTCGGGTTTGCGAATCAGGGAGAAATCGCGTTCTCTTCATTGATGCCACTGATTCGCCAATCCTTAGCCCTCACTGGGGCAGATGGACGTGTGAATCTTCGTCTTGCGGCCGGTGTCGAGACGCCACGCATTTCAATCGGCCGCTATGATTGGGATTCAAACAGAGCTCTAGATGAGTTAGGTCTAGGGCGAACGGTTCTTGCCGCTATTAATCTCCATGATCCTGCTCAGGTTATGCGCACTCAGGCTGAGCGCTGCATTGACATCGTTGGTTGGCTTCGTGATAGTGAAGGGCTCTGGTTTATCCAGGGGGAGAGTGATCTTCTTGGTGTGATGCGTCCTTTTGCTTGGTCAGCGCAGCCCATAGAACGCACAACTAGAGACGAACGGGTTGCAATTCATGAATCGAATTGGACTGAACTAATTGAGAAACCAGCTGCTCCCGGCTGGGAGTCCGCTTGGGCGCTTATCTCGGCGGTTCGGGATGAGGGTGATGCTGGGGCTCTTGATCAGGTACAGGCGCTTGCGCGTGCGCCTGCGGCAGCAGTAGCATTATTGATGATGGTGCCTCGGAGCGATCGTGCGGCCGCCCTTGATCTCGAGACAGAGGCGCCGTTCTGGTGGCCTCTCATTCCTATCCATTCCTGGGCTATGGGAGTGTCGGTCGCGCACCAACGACTTCAGGAAAAGCTTGTTATGGCTGGTTTCACGTATGCCGACGCATCAGACTATGCCGACGAGGGTATAGCTCGGGTAGCGAGTGAATTGGTGACACTGAGGCCCGAACTAGCCGCGCACATGGGCGTCGGTCTCAAATCTTCTGGCTTAAGCCCAAAGCTGATGACTGTAAACGGCGGTGTCGACCATTTGTTGCCATCAGCGACTGTCGCGCACGTATTGCTGAGTGGAGCCGCTCAGGATGCCGCGCGCCGTTTCGACACGCTTCCCGATGGAGCCTCTGGGTTGAACGCTCTCCGCCTTGATGTGCCTGATGGCTGCAACGAAGTCAATGCTCCTCTTTTTCATGCACCGCTGGTCGTAGCAGAAGTGGCGGCCGGCCTGCGCCCGGCCCTTGAGGCCCCTGAAATTCTTCGTCTCATTGCTCTTCGTGAGGCCGATACGGTCTGGTTTGATCGAGCGCTTCCCATCGCGCTCACTCTAGCCCTTTCACTGCCTGAGGTTAGTCAATGACAAATAACCGCTCCAACTTAATGCCTGCGCTTGATCGCCTCACTCGTGCCTCAGCGCGCGGCATGATTGCGAGGGCCCGGCTTGCCTCGCCCTCGCTTAACGGATGGCTGGAGCGCGCACTTGCAGCGTCGCCTGGATCGCCGTCCGCGCTGGTTGCTGATCCACTCATCGAGATTGCTCGAGCTTGGCGCCCAGCAGATTCCCCTATTGGTGATCTTTCACCGGATTTGCTTAAAGCAGAGCTTGTGTCTGCACTAGACACTGCCGAGGCATCGCGGCTTCCACGGACGCGTCCTCCTTATGCACATCAGCTGGCCGCTTGGCGGGCAGCGCTTCAGGACCACAAGTCGGTACTGGTTACGGCCGGGACAGGAGCTGGGAAGACCGAATGTTTTCTGATTCCGGTGTTGCAGGACTGTCTTATTAACCCGCGGTCCGGAGGAGGGGTTCGGGCGATTCTCTTGTATCCACTTAATGCTCTTATTGAGAGCCAGCGCGAAAGGTTGCGAGCTTGGGCCGAGGGTTTGGGTGGGCGGGTTCGCTTTGCGCTTCTGAACGGTGATACGCCTGAGACGGAGAATAAGCTGCATGTTAGGTCTGACCGGATAGAGCTTCGCTCCCGCAAGGCCATTCGTGAAAGGCCGCCAGAGATTCTGGTCACGAATATCACAATGCTGGAATATCTGCTTCTCCGCGAAGCTGATCAGAGTATTCTTCAAGCCAGCTATGGATCACTTCGTTGGATTGTCCTCGATGAAGCACACACTTACGCCGGGAGTCAGGCTGCCGAGATGGCGCTACTGCTCCGAAGAGTGCGTGGTGCCTTTGGCGTTGGACCTGAGGATGTAAGGCTGATCGCGACTTCCGCTACCATTGGCGGTGAATCGAATGCGTCTGAGAAACTGGCTGATTTCGCGGCCGCCCTAGCGGGGCAGGCCACGGAACAGGTGGCTGTCATCGAGGGGCAGGAGGTCACGCCTGAACTACCGCCAGCCGGCGCAGACACCCCTTTGGACGTGGAGCTATTCCTACAACGAAGCCCAGAAGAATTGGGCGCGGAGCTCCAGCGACATCCCCGTTTGCAGGCCCTTCGTCGAGACTTG
Organism: Puniceicoccaceae bacterium; assembly: GCA_003566795.1. GTDB lineage: Bacteria > Verrucomicrobiota > Verrucomicrobiia > Opitutales > Coraliomargaritaceae > Coraliomargarita_B. The sequence continues at coordinate 8,481 of PXBU01000381.1, forward strand.
GCGATTGAGGGGCGTTCCTTATCGCAGGTCGCTGAGATTCTGACGGGCGATCCGAATCAACGAAAAACTGCGGCATCGATTCTGGATGTCTTTGGCCGCGCGACTATCAAAAACAAGCCTCTATTGCCTTGGCGAGCGCATCTCTTCCATCGCGCCCAGGGTGGGATCTGGGCTTGCGCCGATCCAAACTGCCCAAAGCGCTCCCCCGAGTTGATAGCTGAGGGAGGTAAATGGAAATTCGGACAAGTCTATTTGACCCCGCGCGCTGTCTGCGATTGTGGTGGACCCGTGTATGAAGTAGTCGCCTGCACCGACTGCGGAACTAGTCATTTGCAGGGTAAATATGTGTCGGGCGCGCGGCCCAGGCTGGAGCCGCCTGAGCCTGGTGAAAGCGATGATTATGTACTTGATCAGGAGCCCGATGAAGATGAGCTGCCGAGTGGCCCGACCGGTACGGCTTGGCTTGGTGCGCCTGGACCTGAGGGCGGGCTTTCGGGCTGGCTCGCAGCGGATGGCCGCTGGTTCGACAATGAGCCACCGGAAGGCAGGCGCGCATTTGCGGCAAGGCTGATCGAGCAGGCGAGTGGGCGCAACTGCTGTCCCGGAGCTGCCCGCGCGGGACTGATGGGGTTCCGATTTGGACCAGCCTTCCTAATTGGGAATGGTATTGCAGGTGTGCTCGAAGACCTCGCGCCGCCTGAGGACAAAACCGGATTGCCTAGCGGCGGGCGGCGCGCAATAAGTTTCTCGGACAGTCGCCAGGGTGTGGCCCGGCTGGCAGCCAAACTGCAGCAAGGGGCTGAACGCGATCTCACACGTGCTTTCCTGTGGCATGCGGTGCAGGAAAAGTCAGTCGGCAGCGCCGACGAGGAAGCCGTTGCGAAATTGAAAGATAAGGTAGCGAGGTTTGAGAAGGCTGGTCTTCATGACGATGCTGAGGACGAGAGGTTAAAGCTCGCTGAATTGACTGGTTCCAAACCGTCGAGTATTCCCTGGGTTGCGCTAGTGAATGGTCTCGCCAGTCACACGGATCTAAGTGAATTTGCCGGCGCGATCTGGCGTTCGCGGCCTTCAGGGCAACAGATGGCTTCAGACCCGACCAAGCTTGCGGAAATGTTCCTTTATCGCGAACTCTTCCGGCGTCCGAGAGTGCAGAATAACCCTGAAACCATGGGTCTCTTGCGTCTAAGCTTTCCGAGAATGGAAGAGCGGGCGCGCCTTTCAGGTCCTCCAGCGCTTCTGCGCGATGCGGGAGTCGATACCGAAGGCTGGATTGCTCTGGCCATGGCTGCAGTGGACATGATGTTTCGAAACAACTTCGCGATCCACTTGGAAAACCGCGAACTTGCAAGGCTCATCAATCCTCGCCAACCCGGCATTCGTTCAGTCTTCAGATCTGATGCCAACCGGTCCGAAATTACGACGCGTGACGCTATCTTCTGGCCAACGGCGACAGTCAGATCGGGTCGCATGTCTCGGTTGCTTGCAATTGTCTATGCCCTAATCAAGGGCAGCCCAGATGATCTAGGTGATCAAGACCGTGTAGCGGACGTCCTTGGTTCGCTGTGGAATCTCATTGCGGGTAACGCTGCGGAGGACACTGGCGCGGGCGCATGGCGGGTAGATTTTTCCCGTGCGGCTATCGAACGACTGGACCGTGCCTTTCTGTGCCCAGTTACCCGCCGACCCTATCCATACTCTCTCATGGGCTTGAGCCCCAATGATCCAGCGCGTCGTATGGAGCCCATTTCTCTGCCTCGTTTGCCTTTGGCAAACAAAGGGGGGATAACTCGAGCGCAGGCTGAAGAAGTCGCTAATTGGTGCGAGACAAACCCAATCGTCAGAAATCTACGCGAGGCTGGCTTGTGGACTGATCTTCATGACAGGCTTGCGACATTCCCGCCCTACATTCGCGCTCAAGAGCATTCAGCCCAGATCTCGCGTGCGACTCTTAAGCGCTATGAGCAGGGTTTCGCTGAAGGAAAAATCAATCTACTGAACTGCTCGACAACCATGGAAATGGGGGTGGATTTGGCCGATGTTTGGGTTGTCGTCAATACCAATGTCCCACCCTCTTTGGCCAACTATCGCCAGCGCGCGGGGCGTGCAGGCCGGCGCGGGGAGCCCTGGGCTTTTACCCTTACTTTCTGTCGAGACCTGCCATTAGATAGACGGGCATTCGATTCGCCAACTACATATCTAGCGCGTCCCATCGTCGCTCCCCGAGTCTGGTTCGAGAGTGCTTCACTGATCCGTCGCCATGTGCACGCTGCATTTCTTGCCGCTTGGATTTCCGAGGCTGGTGGAACCCGAGTCACAGGCACGATTGGTTCATTCTTGGGTGCAGGCGAAAGCGTTGAAGATGCGGTACAACCAGGGGCGCCGGCTGACGAGTTTCTCGATGCGCTAGACGGAAAGTGGCCTGAAAAATATGCCCAATCGATTGTCAGCCTTGTTGATGGAACGGTTTTGGCAGGCAATAGTGTCGCAGCACTTGCGGCGGAATGTCATGCGGCCTTTGAAGAACTCGTTACTCAATGGCGACGTGAGCACCTGACGTTATTGGAGGCTGCTGCCGGGTCGGCCGATCAAGATGCCCGTAAGGCGCATGAGCTTCGGGCGAAGCGCCTGGCCGGTGAGTTCTTGCTCGGCGAGCTTGCCCGGCGCGGTTTCACGCCTGCCTACGGGTTTCCTACCGACGTTGTGACATTTGAAAATCTTCTTCACCGTAGCGCAGACAATTCCCAGGGCGAAAGTGGTTTTAAGCGTGGAACGGCTTCGCGCTCACTTGATCAGGCGATTAGGGAGTATGCGCCTGGCGCCGAGTTGGTGATTGACGGGCTGGTCCACAAGTCCGAAGGCATCCTGCCCGCCTGGGAGGCGGGGGTCGATGCGTCTCGTCTTGAGGATCTGCGCGAACTTTGGACATGCCCCGCCTGCCACGCCTTTGATTGGGTCAGCACTCGCCCGGAATCCTGCCCCAAGTGCGAACAGCCGCTCACTGGGCAGGACTTTGAACGTGTCCTGCGTCCAGCTGGTTTCCTGAGTGCGACGCCTGCCCACGTCGGCTACGAGAATCTCGCCCATATCCCCAGCGAGCCGGCAAGGCTATCAGCGCACGGGGGCGATTGGGTGGCGCTGCCGGAAGGGGGGGGAAGGATGCGGGCTGATCCCGCCGGAAAGGTTGCTGTCAGCACCTCCGGCCCAGCAGGAGGCGGATTCGCAGTTTGCCTCGATTGTGGTCGCTCGCATCCTATGGAAGCTGCCACTCCCGGTGTGCCAGCCGTTACTCCCGAGTCGATGACCCGGCACCGTCCGCTTCTTCTGCGCAAGGGCCTTGAGCAAACGCTTGACGGTCATTGCCCTGGTTCCAACCATCCGAGCCGAATCCTAAAGAACATCCATCTCGCGCAGTTGACCCACACCGACGTTTGGGAATGGCAGTTGCCTGCGGATGCGACACTGCCGGCTGCGCACGCCCTTGCCGCTGCGCTGCGGGAGGCTCAGGTTGAGAGGCTGGGAGTGGAGGCGGCCGAGATCGTGCCCGCCGGGTCCCATTCCCGAGGACCTTCTGGGGAAGCGTGCGTATCGGCGTTTCTGCAGGATCGTGCTGCCGGTGGAGCCGGGTTGTCGAGCCGCATGGCGGAGCTTGAGATGCTGACCGAGTGTCTGGATCAAGCAATAAGCTTGCTCGACTGCCCCGAAGGCTGCCACCATGGCTGCCCAGCCTGCATCTTACGGCCGGATTTGAACACACGAGACCTGGAGCTTGACAGGCCTGGTGCTCTGCATCTGGCTCACTCAATTAGACCCACACTGTCTTTGCCTGAGGACCAGCGCCTTTTTGGGCCAGGTACGAGATTGGTCGGGCGGCCTGCAATGGCCTTGATCGCTTCAATGCATCGGCAAGGCCGGCTATCAGGGGTCGACTTATGGTTGCATGGCGACCCGGCAGATTGGGATCTTTCGGGCTGGCCGTTGCGGCGTATTTTGCCAAGATTATTTGAAGCGAGAATCCGCCCGCGGGTTTGGCTATTGTCGTCCGCATTAACCTCACAGGGTTTGGGGCTCCCGCAAAAACTCGCCCTATACGGCCTTGAGCAGGTTGCGGAGCTCTACATGACAGAATCTATGCCCATAGCTGGTGATGCGCCGGTCATCGCGAACCTCCAATTGGGATCAGACGTTCAAGAAGCACTGGCAGTTTTGTCTCATGAAGAGATGATGCCTGGCGCAGATTGGGGTCAGGGGGCGAGTGCACCTCTTGTGATAGGGCCATCTCAGCGGCCCGCGCCCGGAAATCCCTTGTCGGTGGAACGATTGGTTGCGCTGGGAATGGGTAACGCCCACATATTGCGACCAGGAGCGGCACTGGATGGTTCGGCTGTCGGTTTCGGCAAGCGCTTTTGGAGCTGGCTTGCGCAGCAGGTGCCAATGGACTTTGCGGCGATGCGTCAGGCCGGCATTGCGCGGGTGCACTACTCCGACCGCTATCTCATGCAGGCGCACAATTTGCGTCTTCTGGCTGAGGTTCTTAGCACGATACCTGATAGCGCTAATGCGGAGGTAAAGGTCGACCTAGCACCAGAGGAGCGCCCCCCGCTGGATCCAAGGCTGCTGCACCATAACTTTCCGAGTAACGCCTTGCGAGTCGATGTGCTGCGGCGAATGTTACCTGAGGGAGCCGAAGTCGCATTGCGCCGAAAATACGACATCCCGCACTACCGGCTAATTACAGTAGATCTGGCGGATGGTCGAAAACTAGAAATCTATCTAGACCAGGGTTTTGGTCTCTGGCGCACGGATCGGGCCTACCGGCACGAATTTTCAGCAGATGCCGCCAAGCAGGCAAGGTCGTTGAGGGCAGAGACCTTTAATTTGGTGGCTCAAGCTCCTGTGCCACCGATGATGGTTCAACTGAGTTGAAGGCCCTCTGCTGTGGGTGATGAGTGACTGCTCGCAAGTCCGATTCGTTGGTCACTAAATCTACTTTACGTAGCAGCCGTTCACTGATGAGCAGGTTGGCATGCATTGCCAGATCGTCGCGGTACTATCTAGATCAGTGATCCACTTGACGACAATCGGCAGCCGACTATTAGCCGCAGGCCATCCGGCGCTCTGACGATTCCGAACCGATCCTGATATTCTCTAGGACACAACGGCCCTGACCGTCGCTGCTGGCGGCAGGGATTCTCATGATTTGAGAACCCTTGGGCATATCTTCACGATCTGGACAGGCTGGGTGGCAGCTTGTTGGTTGACGGATACGGGACCCGCGGGGGCGGGAGTGGCATGGACAACCAGGACTACATCCTCTCTTTCACCGCAGCAAGCGTGCTGCGGGCCGAATCCGTGCGTCTGGCCGGGCTGCACGAAGGTCTCAAGGACTGGGATGCGGTGCGCGAGCAGGCGGTGGCTGACAATCTCCTCCAGGCCCGCAAGACGGCCTCGGCGGTCCGGGTCTGCCGCGAGCTGGTATTCCGGCTGCAGGGCCTGAGCCCGGCCGAGCTTGATCTGCTGCGCGAGGGCACCGGCCCGGAGCAGGACCAGCTGCTGTGGATCGCAATCTGCCGCCGCTATCGGCTGGTCGCCGAATTCGCCCTGGAAGTCCTGCGCGAGCGCTTCATCACCTTCGGCGCCCCGCTGACGCTGACCGACTTCGACACCTTCTGCAACCGCAAGGCCGACTGGGCGCCGGAGTTGGAGAATCTCGCCCCCGTCACGCGCAAGAAGCTGCGCCAGGTGCTGTTCCGCATGCTGCGCGAAACCGGGCTGATCAGCGACAACGGCAGCATTCAGCCGGCCCTGCTCGGCGAGCGCCTATGCCAGGTGGTCGGCCAGACCCGGCCGGCAGACCTGCTGTACTTTCCCGTTTTCGAGTCCGACCTGGCCCGGAGAGCTTGATGCCCGCAGACCCAGCCCGCCGATCCATGCAGGAACGCTTTGACCACCTGTTTCGAGCCATTTCCAGCCAGCGCTTCCTCCAGCGCCAGGGGCTCGGCAACGAAGTCCCGTTTTTCATCGCCCCCTTCGATCCCGCCGACGCCATCGAAATGGCCGCCGTCCAGCGCAATCTCGTCCATCGGCTGGAACAGAACGGCATC
>PXBU01000193.1 GCA_003566795.1 Puniceicoccaceae bacterium
CGATCGGCTCGGACCCGGCCAAGATCGAGCCGCTGGTCCCGGTGGACCTGGTGGTGGACCACTCGGTGCAAGTGGACCGCGCCGGCTCCGCCAACGCCTTCCTGCAAAATCTGAAGATCGAGTTCAGCCGCAACAAGGAGCGCTACCAATTCCTCAAGTGGGGCCAGCAAGCCTTTGACACCTTTAGCGTGGTGCCGCCGGCGATCGGCATCGTGCATCAGGTGAATCTGGAATATCTGGCCCGGGTGGTGTTCGAAAAGGACGGCCTGCTCTACCCCGACACGCTGGTAGGCACCGACTCGCACACCACCATGATCAACGGCCTGGGCATTGTAGGCTGGGGCGTCGGTGGCATTGAGGCAGAGTCCGGCATGCTGGGACAGCCAGTTTATTTCAAGACACCGGAGGTGGTCGGCGTGCATCTGCACGGCGAGCTGGCTGAAGGAGCCACCGCGACCGACCTCACACTGCAGATCACCCAGATGCTGCGCGCGGAAGGCGTCGTCGGTAAGTTTGTTGAATTTTACGGTGAGGGTGCCGCCAAGCTCAGCTTGGCCGACCGCGCCACGGTGGCCAATATGGCCCCTGAATACGGGGCTACCATGGGCTTCTTCCCGGTGGATGAAAAATCACTGGACTCCCTGCGTCTGACCGGCCGCAGCGAGGCGGACATCGCGCGAGTTAAAGATTATTACGAAGCACAGGGCATGTTCGGCATCCCACGGCGCGGCGAAATCGACTACAGCACTGACCTCGAACTCGACATCAGCACCGTGGTGCCCTGCGTCTCCGGCCCCAAGCGCCCGCAAGACCGGGTCGAGGTGCCCGCCCTGAAGGAACGTTTCAACCAATTGATGCAAATGCCAGTGGCCGAAGGCGGTTTCGGCATCGCCCCAGCCGCTATCGGCAAAAAGATGCGGGTGAAGGCCCCGGTCGCCGCCGGCGGACGGGATAGCTATTCCGGCGGAACAACTAATCTTAACGGCCACGAGGGAGCCCCGATGGACGAGGCGGAAATGGTGGCGAACCGTCCGGCTACTACCTCCGAAAGTGAGCTCAAAACCTCCGACCAAGAAGCCCTGCCCGAGATCAGTCACGGCCAGGTGCTGATCGCAGCGATCACCTCCTGCACCAACACCTCCAACCCATCGGTCATGATCGCAGCTGGCCTGGTCGCTCGCAAGGCGCGCGAAAAGGGCCTCACCATCAATCCGCTGGTCAAGACCTCGCTCGGCCCGGGCTCGCGGGTAGTCACCGACTATCTGCAAGAAACGAATCTGCAGGAGGATCTCGATGCACTCGGCTTCCAGCTGGTCGGCTACGGCTGCACCACCTGTATTGGCAACTCCGGTCCGCTCGATCCAGCCATCGAAGCCACATTGACCGAGGGTGAGCTGGTGGGGGCCTCCGTCCTCTCCGGTAACCGAAATTTCGAAGCGCGGGTGCACGGAGCGATCAAGGCCAACTTCCTGATGTCTCCCCCACTGGTGGTCGCCTATGCTCTGGCCGGCACGGTCAACATCGATCTGGCCCACGACGCGATCGGCACCGACCAGGCCGGTCAGCCCGTCTATCTGAAAGATATTTGGCCCAGCAATTCAGAGATCGAGCAGCTGGTGCTGTCCGGACTCAAGCCCGAGATGTTCCGCAGTAAATATGGTGACCTCAGCTCGGCGAATCCCGAGTGGAATGCCATCGAGACCTCCACCGGCAGCATTTACCAGTGGGATGACCAGTCGACCTATATCCAGAATCCACCTTTCTTTGAAAAATTCGGAATGGAAGCTGGCACGATCACGGACCTCAAGGACTTGCGGCCGCTGGCGATCGTGGGCGATTCCATCACGACCGACCACATCTCACCGGCCGGTGCGATCAAAGAAGACAGCCCGGCCGGACGCTACCTGAAGGAGCACGGCGTAGCCAAGCAGGACTTCAACAGCTTCGGCTCCCGCCGGGGCAACGACCGGGTCATGACGCGCGGCACCTTTGGCAACGTGCGTTTCAAAAACAAAATGGCTGATGGCAAGGAAGGCGGCTACACCAAGCTGATGCCGGAAGGCACCCCGATGGACATTTACGATGCCTGCCAACAATACCAGCAACGCGGGGAAGGGCTCATCGTGATCGCCGGGGAAGACTATGGCATGGGCTCCTCGCGCGACTGGGCGGCCAAGGGCACTGCCCTGCTGGGCGTCAAGGCGGTGGTGGCCAAGAGCTTCGAGCGCATCCACCGCTCCAACTTGATCGGGATGGGGGTGCTACCACTACAGTTCCCCGAGGGAGTCAGTGACGAATCGCTGGGCCTTGAAGGCAACGAAATCTTCTCGATTACCGGACTCTCCGACCATATTCAGCCGGGCCAGACCCTGCCGCTGGAAATTAAAAAGCCCGACGGTTCCACACAAACTGTTGACCTCATCCTGAGAATCGATACGGGAATAGAGATTGATTATTACCGACATGGTGGCATCCTTAAATACGTGCTGCGGGATATCCTATCCGCTGATTGATCTGGAACCATCGCTCGCCTACCCCCAATGAGTGATTCTCAACAGCCGACTTTTCTCGTCAGTGCTTATTCGGATCCGATTATGATTCGGATCAATGGCAAAGCGAACTATCTGAATTGTAACTCATTCCGTAAGTTCATCGAGCAAATGCTCGCCGAAGGCAGGCACCACTTCCTGCTGGATTTCGACCATTGTACCGGGATGGACAGCACCTTTCTCGGTATTCTGGCGGGCACGGCGCTGGAATTGAGAAAACAAACACCTCCCGGCGAGCTCGCCCTGTGCCGACTCAGTGAGCGCAATCAGGAGTTGATTCTAAATCTGGGGCTGCAAAACCTGCTTTCGATTGCCGAAAGCTGCCGCGCAGAAAACACCGCGACCGGATTCGACCAACTACAGAACGAAGAAGTCTCTGATGCCAAAAGCGTTCTCCACGCCCACGAGAATCTGGCTAAGGCGGATGCGCAAAATGCATCAAAGTTTCAGGATGTGATCGCATTCCTGAAGAATCAGGTCGAGCAAGACGATGCCAAGTAAGGGCCCCTTGGTTGCACCTAAGCTATCGCCGAAATGTTGCTCCTCCTCATCGGCATTCTTCTGGGTATGGCAGCCATGTGGGTGCTCTACACCCACATGGCACGCCAGCTGAAGCTGGAGTTACACAAAAAGCAACTACTGGAGCAGGAGAAGCAGATCGTCGTCGAGTTTATGCACAATATGGTCGAAGCGGTGGCCGAGGGCGGTGATCGCGAGCAAATGTTTCAAAAAATCATCCACGCGGCCATCCTGAGCACGGGTGCGATGAGCGCCTGTATTTTTGAAAAGCGTCCTGACAACACACTTAAAGGCGTCGCCGTCGAGGGCCTCTTTCCACC
>PXBU01000267.1 GCA_003566795.1 Puniceicoccaceae bacterium
ACAGGTTGAAGCCCATGTTGGCGGTTTCGGTTTCCGTCCACCACTCGACGGTGACCTGGTTGCCGTTGCGATGGGATGCGAACGAGGCCAGCGTGACCGGGTACTGGCTGGTTTGGCACTCATCCGCAGAGAAATCGAGCCCCATGACGATCGGCTCGGGCTCAGGCGTCAGGTTGCTGTCCAGTACGGCGCGAATTTCGAACTGCGGGAAATCATCGAGATTGGTGAAGCCTGAGGTATCCCAGTCAAGAATGTACTGGGTGACGGTGGTCAGCTCAACGTTGTTGGAGTCGGTGATCTGCACGACTTCGGGATCCTCGACCGGGTTGATGGCATAGATAGTTGGTGGGCTATGCATACCAAATCCTGTCGCCGGAGTCCATCCACTGCTTACTCCAATCTGCCACCACTGAAATTCGATGCTGTTGATGGCAACCGCCGGGGCGTCCGGCACATCCGGCTGAGGAATCTCTGCGATCAAACGCACCGGATTGGGGTTATCCGTGTCGGTCGGGCAGATGGCCGTGCCCTTGACGAAAATGTCGTCGCCCGGGCCGGTCTTGGACGGCGAGTGGTGGGATGCGCCTTGCTTGACGACGACGCTTTCGGGAATCGCTTCCGCAGGGCAACCGCGTTCAGTCGCTATTGCCCCCAGGTCCACCGACCACTCGTAGACCATCGACCATTCCCACTCCATGAAATCGGGCCGGTCGATGAAGGTCGGTTGACCGACGGCGGGGTAGCCGCTATCGAGGAACTGGACGGTGTCAAGGTCGTCGACCCGAGGGGACAGCCAGTTCTGCGCCTGGTTATTACCTGTTGCGTTGGGGTCTCCTAAAACCCAACCGGCACTACCTCCACCCTGAATGATTGTAATGTATTCATTGATGTTCCACTGAAGGGAACTTGCAGACACCATGGACGGCGGCGAAATCCCACCGCCCCCCGAGACGGTTGTATCGGAAATCCAGTTGTCCGCATTGAGTGTAACCCGAGGGTGAGATAGTCCCGGCTGCCCCGCATAGCCTTGCTTCCAGACCCAGGTTTCCGAACAGGTCTCACCGGGCTCTCCGAAAATCAGCGTAAATTCGGCATATTCGCTGTCGATCACGCGCTGCATATTGCGAGATCCAGTCCAGCCGGCGCTCTGCATGTACGGCCCGAAGTTACCCCCGTCGAACACATTGTCATTGACGCTGCGATCCACCACCAGTGCCACATAGAGCGTATCGCCGTCGCGATAGGTGTACAGTCCACTCCCGCCGATCGAGATCGCCTGCAACTCGTAAATCTCATGATCCCCGCTGCCGAAGAATCGCCCGTCCACGGTCGGCGCCGAGTAAACCGGCGCGGCAATCACCGCCGCCAGCACACCGAGCAGAACTGCCCCCAAAACCCGTCGAATGGTCCCGAACTGCGTATACATAGTCAGCCTCCTGGATGGCCTTTCTTAACTGGTAAGCGCCTGAATGCCGGCCCGGCAGAAGCGGAAAGGGCTGCGCCGCGCTCTCGAGCGCTGCACGGCCCAAGCGTCTGCAAGTCTTTGAGCCGCTAGACCGCGCTTGCGTCAAATTCCGGAAACCACCCCTTGTGCTGACGCACGCGCCACTGCAGCGGCCGCGCTTGGTGCCGAAACAATAACAAATTAGTTGACTCGTGTCACGTTTTAATCAACGCTCAGCTGCAGCGCCGACCGGCCTGTTGCGCACCGCGCGGTCCTGATGATTGACCGCGAGGCACGTTTTTGCCCAGTAGCCTCAGACCGCAAACTCCAGCGCCAAGCAGGTTGCCTTGACGCGCCACTGCGGTACCATCCACCCGGTGATCCGACGCTATCTTCAACTGCCCAAAGCCGAGCGCCGAGACCTGTATTCGGCGGCCTGGCGCCTGCTGGTGGTGCGGATACTGCTGCTATTCGGCATCCAGCGCAGTCTGGACTGGCTGGGCGGAACGGCAGCCGCCAACCCACCAACCCCGGGGCACACGATCTGGCAGCGCCGAGCCAAGGCGCTCCGGCGAGTCGGCGCGCGGCTTCCCGGGGTGGCATGCCTGGCGCGGGCGGTCGCGCTGCGCTGGTGGATGCGCGCACACGGGCTGGATGCCAGGATTCTCATCGGCGTTCGCCCCGGCGAAGACGGCGTCGCCTCGCACGCCTGGGTCGAGCTGGACGGCCACCCGGTCGACGACCATCCCGATCACGTGCGCGGCTTTCAGCTGATTTTCAGCGCCTGAGGGCACATCGCCAGCTCGGCCTCGCCGCACCACCCCTCAAACCCACCCCCGCACCCGATAAACCCACCAACCCACATACTCATGCGCGGCGCGGGTGGCACCGGCAAGGGCTGCGGCGTTGGGCAGCCAGCGGCGCAAATCGCGCCGGATCGGGGTGCGGACCTCGAAGTCGGTCGCCACCGGCAGCGGATCGAGCCCCAGGGCGCGGAACGCGGCCTCAGAGCGGCGCATGTGCAGGGCCGAGGTGACCAGCAGGATCCGGGTGATGCCGCGCGCCTGAAGCAGCTCAGCGACCTCCACGGCGTTGCCGCGCGTGGTCAGCGCACGCTTATCGAGCAGCAGCGCTTCGGCGGGCACGCCGAGGTCGGCCAGGAACACCGCCCCGGCCGCCGCATCGCTCAAGCCCGGCCCGCGACCGGGCGTACGCCCGCCGGACAGGATCAGCAGCGGCGCGCGCCCGGCGTGGTACAGGCGCGCACCGTGCCAGTAGCGGTCGGCAGTAGAGCTCATGTCGGGATAAGGCCAGTCGTGCTGATGCGAGAAAGCCCCACCGAGGACGACGATCGCTTCGGCGGTGAGAACTTCCTCGGCCGCCAGCCTCGGGTAGCGGCCTTCCAGCGACAAGCGAATCCAGTCGGCAAAGACCGGCATCGACCAGACCCACAGCCACACAAACGCCAGCCCGACCAGGGCCAGCCCAGCGCGGCGACGACTCAACGCCGCCAGCAGCAGCCCGAAGCCGGCCAGCAGCAGACCCAGGCCCAGGGGATAAAACAGCGCAGTCAGCATACTCAGGGTCGGGGCGCTTGGGGTGGTCGGCGGCGGCCGGGACCAGCTAGTCCCGGGCCTGCCCGGGCAGGTAGGCGCGCAGCGCCTCAGGCGGCGCCGGCAGATCGGAAAACAGCCGCCAGAACAAGCCGCTGCGCGGAAACGCCACCACCCACAAGGTCATGAAGATCAGCAGCCCACCGCCGCCACGTCCGCAATGCCGACGCTCACAAGGCGCGAATCAGATCGGCAAGAAACCTCTCCAGGTCTTGCCGTGCATCCGCCTCGCTGACCTCGAAGCGCGCGACCAGGGCCTCGACCACGGCGGTCTCGTCGGCCGCGCCGTCGGCGGCGGCCTGGATGATGCCGAGCCCGGTCGCGTTGAGG
>PXBU01000080.1 GCA_003566795.1 Puniceicoccaceae bacterium
CCCTCCCGGAAATGGCTCGCGAACGCCCCCGTGCCTCCAGCGGCCTGTTACGCCGTAGCTTTGAGCGAAGGAGGAAGCGGGTGGTGAAAATTCAAGAAACTGACTTTACCTGCTATGCCACTAAAAACCGGGTAGAAGGGAAGTTTTTACCACAGAGGCACAGAGACACGGAGGAGCCATGGTGTCACTCTAAGCCCGAGTTCTGGGCGACGAAAAGAAAATCCAGCCTAGCTGAAGACCGCTTATTTGCGCTTATGTCTGAGGTTTTAGTGGGTGTCCTATAAATTTATTCTATAATAAAGACGCTGCGGAGACAAAAAAACCTGCACCGGTTAGGTGCAGGTTTGTATTGGAAAAACGGATGTGCCCGTGTGTGCCTACGCGCGGCGGCGGCGACGCAGGAGTGCGAGACCGGCCAGGCCGATTAGCGCGAACGAGGAAGGCTCGGGGATGGCAGCCCAGGCATAGGTGGCGACTCGGGTGTTATTCCCCCCAAACGAAGTAAGAGTATAATCACCCGCGTCTTGGGTCACGAGGTGCTGGGACCCGAGTCCGTCACTTCCGACACGATAGCTGAAGTCCTCGGTGTAACCGCTCGTAGTGGTTTGCGTTACATTATTCCCGGCAAACTGGCCGAGCACGAACCCACCTCCGGCACCCAAAATAATTGGGGTCGGTTCATTTGAACGAACGGTGGCACCAGTCGTAGCCCCACCGGCCACCAAGCCGTCCAAAGCAAACATGCTGAAGCCCATGGATGCGGTGCTCCCATTGGTGCCGAAGTCAATCACCAGGTCGCCGTCGCTGGCGACATTGTCCAAATACCAAATCCCTACGGTGGCTCGGTTGGCATTTTGCGCGCCGCCTACAAATTGCAAAGACACACCGCCATAGGTGACGCTGGTGGGCAGCGCGCCACCGTTACCAGCACCATCCCGGCTGGAGAAGCCGAAAACCAGTTTCTCTGATCCGGTGGCGGTGAAGGAAGACAACTGGGTATTCGTGAAGGTGTAGGAGAATTCGCCAGTATCGACGTCCTCTGTGGGAGCGAGTGCTACGCCGCCATTGCTGAACGACGATTGTATGTTGACCAGGGCGTAGGCGGATGAAACCGCCAGCAGCGAGATTCCGATACTGGCGAGGCACTTGAATTGTGACTTAGACATTTTAAGTTAGTGGGTTGGATTAGGCCTTTTTTAGAGGCAATGCAGCGTTGGTATTATAGGCTAGAACGACTACGTATGGAGTGATTTACTAATTCTTTAACCACGGATTCAAGCAAAGAAACGTTTTTTTTGATGAGGAACTGTTTCATTTATGGGTGCAGTTTTTTGGGCTGTAAAAGTGGTCGCTTCATTACCCTTGGGCTTCAGCAAGCACTCCGAGCGTTCGTTCGGCCCCGCTCTGGCAAGGCAGCCTACGAGCGTTGCCGCAAGTGCCGGTGAGGGCCTTTTGTGATGGTGCTGCTGCCGGGCCGATGCGAGTGCTTGCTGAAGCGGCGCACTACGGTTGAAATGCGAATCAGGACACCCAGAGAATTTTGGTCGGAAATGCGAATCAGGACACCCAGAGAATTCTGGTCGGAACGGCTACCAAGTTGCCCTGTCCTTTAAATTTCTTTCCTCAAGCGTCAGGGGCGACAAAAGCCTTCCCTTGCCTTGCCCTCAGCGCTAAAATCTGCTTTTTAGGAATTCCCCTAATCATAAACGAGAAATGTGCCCCCTAGATAGAAAACTCATCCTTGCCCTGTCTGCTGCTTTGGCGGCGGGCGTTGCTTCACTCACTGCCGCTGCGTCTGCGGCCACTGCCACACCCGGCCTGGTTCCGATCGAAGTGGACGGAGCGGAACTCGTGTATTTTCAGGCTAAGCCGCTGGAAGATCCCACGGGCGGCCCGAAGTTCCAGGGCAGTGATTTTATTCATCCTCTGAAGACGCCTTCCGGTTTTGTGGTGACGGAGAGTCAGCCGGGGGACCACCCCCATCACTTCGGTCTCTGGTGGCCCTGGAAATTTGCACAGCAGGAAGGCGGCAAGCGTGCCCTGTATTGGGAACTCCAGCGAGGGCAGGGGCGGATTGAGACGCGCGCGCACGAACGTATCCCCGGCGGGCTCATCGCCGAGAGTGTTTATCTGGACCGGACCGGGTCCGGTGAGCCCACTGTCGCGCTCAATGAGACCACCCGAATCCAGGCTTCCCCAACTGTGGCGGTGGGGCGGGCCAACGGCTACGTGCTGCATATTGCAATCAATCAGACTGTGGCGGGCGATGCGCCGGTCACAATCAATCAATACCGCTACAGCGGTTTCGCCCTGCGGGGAGCGAGCGCCTGGAACCGGAATACCAGCCACATTCTGACCAGTGAGGGCGCGGACCGCGATGCGGCCAATTTCACCCAAGCCCGTTGGGTTCGGGTCGAGGGCGAAGCGGGGGAGGGGCGGACGGCGGGTGTCCTCATGATGAGCCATCCCGAGAACCACAACCACCCCGAAAAGCTGAGGACCTGGGACAAGCAGCACGATGGGATGATTTTTATCAATTTCAATACCGTTGCCGACGCCTCTTGGGTCCTCCAGCCCGAGCAGACATACCAGCGCCAATATGGCCTGTTTGTTTACGACGGCACCCTAGCCGATACCGAAGCCGAATACCTCTGGCAGCGCTACGCACAACCATAATTCAAGCTAAAAGGATGAGTTGAATTTTATAGGACACCCATGAATCGTTTGGAGGCGTCTTTTAATTTTTTCACGTAGCCGACAGGTCCGCCGGCTTGTGCGCCGTAGCTTGTAAAGCGAAGGAGGAAGGCCTTGGCGTAGCCGAAGCCCTTAGGCTTTGGTCGCCCCGTTCGTAACCGCGTGGCCGCTCGATCCAAACGCGAAGGCGTTCGGCTACCAAGCCTACCACGTAGCCGACGTGTCCTCCGCTTGTGCGCCGTAGCTTGTAAAGCGAAGGAGGAAGCCTTGGCGTAGCCGAAGCCCTTAGGCTTTGGTCGCCCCGTTCGTAACCGCATGGCCGTTCGATCCAAACGCTAAGGCGTTCGGCTACAAGCCTACCGCGTAGCCGACGGGTCCGGCGGCTTGTGCGCCGTAGCTTGCCGAACCCATCCCCACCTTTTATCCTTGTTGGAATGGTCTAAAGTTGACGAGGGCCTCCCCGGAAGGTCACCTATTCACGAGTGTTATCGAAAATGTTATTTAAAAATCCCCGACCTCAGTCGTTCTCCATTTTACTGTCCTTCCTCTTTCTGCTCGCCTTTTCGGCCTGTGGTCCGGCAGGTCAGGACGCTGTGGCCGAACCAAACGTGTCGGCACCGCTCGCCCCGTCTGGCCTGCTCACAGAGCTGCATCCGCGGCCGCTCGTGGTGGAGGATCTCACCGCGCCCA
>PXBU01000156.1 GCA_003566795.1 Puniceicoccaceae bacterium
ACCCGATTATCGCTGCTGCATCTGGCGGTGCAGTGAGCTCTTCGGTTAACAGGCGGTGTAACAATTCCGAAGGTGTTAGCAATGTCGTAAGTGGAAACATCTCTACGCCCCCATCTCAATCTCCTGCTCAGCGGGATTATCAGCAGGTTTTGCGACAAACAGGAAACTAAATCTGTATACAGAGCGCGCTCCTTCAATAGGAGCGCACCTGAATTAAAAAAGGAAAGGAAAAGCATATGGATTCCTGTTTTATTATATTAATTGCATCAATACTTGCCTACATGTTGTCTTCAGAAAAAAAAAGACCAAAGAGTGAGATTTTGAAGTTCTTAGGCCTATATACCGTTGCAGCCTTTTCTGGCTTCGCTTGGTTGTGGCTTTTCTAATTAATTTGGGACTTTTCAGATATAAATATCATTTGCAGTCGTAAAACTTAATTGGAAAAATACTGTGCTGCCCGTTAAATTAAAATCAAAATGCCTTAATCAGATAGATCAGGCACTATCGATAATTGGTGCCCAAATCCGGATCAGCGTGATCGCACAGGATAAAATTGTGGAAGATCACCTAGCATCCGCAGAGCTCATATCATTGGTCAATGAACTGGACGGAATTCGGTGTACTTTTCTGCAATTCCGCCAATTGGCACCCAATGATTCGAAAATGGCGGTGATCGCCATCAACGGCTATGGTGATACCTATCTGGTAGAACATCAGGCCGAGGGCTCGGATGACGCCTGGATGGCACGGGCCTATTTTCATCTCAATCAAGTCGTGGAGGAATACCAGGGAAGTTGGTCTGCATTGCGCAAGGAGTTGGACCTCCATGAAGACGTTATTCGGATTCAGAAAACTGCGCGTCCGGGTGCCTTGGCCAACACGACAGCAGGTAACGGAACGTGTCAACCTCATATGGACAGTTCATTAACAAGTTAATGTAGATTTTCCTGCTCCAGTGCACGACGTGCCGCTGGTAGCGTCGGGAAGTTCACGGCAGTGTTCACATCTCCGCCAGATTCCTCCGATGTAATCGGGTTTATGTGTACAGTTTCTGCTGGCAGTTTGGCCTCCGGTTTGCCGCCTACAAAGCGCTCTGGATGGTTTTGGTAATACTGGTCCAGTGCCGTCTGACGGGTCTTTGCTACGGTCCTGTAGTCACCGGTAAATACCTGTGCCGGTGTGTAGCCGTTTAACCCGCTGTGATGATGTTCGTAGTTGTACCAGGCAAAGTAATCTGTGAACCACAGGCGCGCATGTTCAATGCTCTGGAAGCGGCCCGGGTAATCTGGCTGGTGCTTGGCCGTTTTGAACTGGCTTTCGCTGAACGGGTTGTCGTTGCTCACTCTCGGGCGGCTATGACTGCACACCACGCCGAGGTCTGCCATCAGGTCCAGGAAGCTCTGGGCGATCATGGGTGAGCCGCGATCCTGGTGCAGAGTGAGCGATTTCTCATCCAGCCCGTAGCGTGTCAGCGTCTCCTGAACGAGCTGCTGGGCCAAAGCGCTGTTCTCTTTATGGGAGATCATCCAGGCCACCACATAGCGGCTGTAGAGATCCATGACCACATACAGGTTGAGATAGGTACCTCTGCGGCGAGTCGCCAGCTTGCTAATGTCCCACGTCCACACTTCGTTGGGACGTGTGGCAGTAAGCCTCGGTACATCGTGAGACTGGGGTGCTCGCTGGTTGCGGCGCTCTCCGGCTTGACCGGCTTCACGCAGAACACGGTACAGCGTACTGAGTGAGCCCAGGCATTCGCCTTGCTCCAGAAGCTTGTAATAAACCTGATAGGCTGTCTGATCCCATAACTCGGGCCGATTCATGCGCTCCAGAATAGACTGACGTTCAGCCGCCGACAGGGCCCGGGGTTGCGGCGCTTTTTTACGAGACCGTTTTTGTGGATCCGGTGTGCTGTTGCCACGCCGCCGCTTGGCATAGACGGTGCTGCGATTGAGGCTCAGCACCTCACAGGCAACACTGAATGGCACGTGTGAGGGGCGTTGTTCCAGTACCATCATGACCGATCGTTCCCAGTGTTCGAGCGATCGAGCATCGACAATGCTTTTTTTTGGAGTCCCACACAGTCTTCCGTGATCTGCAGTTTCTGTTTGGTACGCTCCAGTTCTTTCTCCAACTGCTCGATGCGCTTCTGCTCGGGTGTTTTCGAGGCTTTTGGACCAGGAGCCGACTTGGACAACGCTCCTTCACCGCCAGACTCCAACTGCTTGCGCCAGTCGCGCAGTTGGTTGCTGTACAAGCTCTCACGGCGCAGCAACTCGCCCAGCTCACCATGGGCACACTGATCGGCTTCGGCCAGTATTCTGAGCTTGTACTCGGTCGAGAATCGTCGTCTGGTACGCTTCTCCAACTGAGCATCTGGCGTGACCTGATTCTCGGGCAATTGTGACTCCGGCTTTGGCATAACATGGGCTCCTCAATCCGTGCCCTGAAATCTATGTTAACTCATAGATCAAGTGTATGGACTGAGGTTGACACACAGGGATCGTGCAAACGAGTACTTTGGCGCCGCGCCCGGTGGTGTGCTGCAATAGATTCCTGTAGCGGGCCAGAAAAGCTTCATGCAGAGTTTGGAGGATATGCAGGGCCTCGGTGACAGATCCCACGGGCTGATAGAGTTCATCCCATGCATGCAGCGCGTCATTGCCGCCAGCGCTGACCACGATATGCGTTGAGTGAACCGGAAGTTGTTCAATCTGTGCAAGTGTCTCCACAACCCGGTCACCATCAGTGGCCAGACAGGTAACCTGCCAGGTGTCATCCAACAGCGCTTGCACCTGATCGGTTACGCAGGGTTGGTCAGGCACATAGCTCTGGTTGTCGAGGATCGAATCGCCAATCAGGACTAAATGCGGCATGACCTATTCCCCCGAAAGTGCTGCCAACGAACCGGATTCAGTGACCCGGATAACGGACCATCAGCTCGGTCTCTTGCGCCAGCTCTTCTGGCGACAGGTCCGTTTCTCCGACCGGCCAGTGCGGCCTCGGTTTCTTCGTGATGGCGTTCGCGACGCAGCCGTTCGCGCACTGACGTGAGACTTTCGCCCAACGGTTCGCCCTGAACCAACAGGCGAACCACTTCGGCCAGAACACCTCCGGTCAGATAGCCGGTTGGGTGTCCGTGCGTGATCCGGCCCAGGCCACCGTAGGCTTCCGCATACTGCTGTATTCCCTGCGGGCCGAAGCGAGCCCGGATGGCGGTCAGGCTGGAGAACTCCACGGCGGCCCCCAAAGCGTCGCCGACGGCGCCACCGATCAAGCAGCCCCGGTAGCGGTCACGCAGTGTTTCGTTCTGATCCATGAGTTGCCTCCATTGGGTTCAGGCCAGACTAACCGG
>PXBU01000337.1 GCA_003566795.1 Puniceicoccaceae bacterium
GGCATGAAAAAACTTATTTGAGGGAATACTAGTGCGAAACTCCCGTCACGGTTTCCATCAGGGCTTCGACACATTCGATTTTGGCGCTGGGTATCATGCCGTGTCCGAGATTGAAGATATAGCCGGGGTTTGGGCCGGCGTCCTGCAGCACCCGCTTGGCTTCCCGGCGGGGGATATCAGGTGTGGTGGTGAGGATCACTGGGTCGAGGTTGCCCTGGATGGCGGCACCCCGCCCGATGCTTTGCCGCATACGCCGCAGATCACAGGTCCAGTCGAGGCTGATAACTTTGGCACCGGTGTGCATCAAGTCGGCGGCTTTATGGCCCATTCCTTTCGCGTAGAGGATGACGGGGGCGCGGCCCCGGAGTTCATGGATTATGTGCCGGATCCAGCGCAAGGACCAAGCTTCGTAGTGGCTGGACGGGCAGATGGCACCCCACGAGTCGAAGATTTGTAGCGCATCGGCCCCCGCATCCAGCTGTAGGTGCAGGTAGTCGATGATTGCGTGGCTGAGCTTCTGCATCAATGCCTCAAATAGTTCGGGGGCACCCAGAGCCAGCTGTTTGATTGCGGTGAAGTCTTTGGCCGAGCCTCCCTCAAGCATGTAACAAGCCAGCGTCCACGGGGAGCCACAAAAGCCGAGCAAGGCGATTTCTTCGCCCAATTCGGCCCGGGTCATACGCAGCGCATCACCCACATAGCGGAGCTTTTCCTGCATGCGCAGCGGGTCCAGAGCTTCGATTTTTTCCGGGCTGTCGATTTGGTAGTCCATCCCAATGCCGCCCTGCTCGCGGAAGTGGTAGCCCTGGCCAAGTGCTTCTGGAATGACGAGGATATCGGAGAAGATTATCGCCGCATCCAGCGGAAAGCGCTTGAGCGGTTGAAGTGTGACCTCGGTCGCCAGCTCGGGCGTGCGCACCATGGTGAGGAAGTCATGCTTTTGCTTGAGCCCACGATATTCCGGCAGGTAGCGCCCCGCCTGACGCATCAGCCAAATTGGCGGACGGTCGACCGGTTCATGATGGACGGCGGCAAGAAAGCGTTGGCGGGGAGTCATTTGTCAGGGATGAAGGATGGAGGATGAGGGATGAGGATGGAGACCTGAGACTTGAGGTGGGAAGAGGGATGAGGGCGGAGAGCTGAGACTTGAGAGGGTGGAAACCTGAGACTTGAGAGGGCGGAGACCTGAGACTTGAGACCTGAATGTTGTGGATGCCTGTTAGTGACTGGCGGCTGCGTGCCTGTCAATTTTCCTTCAAACCCACTCCTCAAGTCTCAGCTCTCACCCTTCATCCCTCTAGCTCCGCCCAATCCTTGGGCTGCAGAAAGACCTCATACAGTTCTGCTTCCGGGCTGCCGGGTTCGGGGTGCCAGTCGTAGTCCCAGCGGACGAGTGGCGGGAGGGACATGAGGATGGATTCGGTGCGGCCCTTGGATTGGAGACCAAATAAGGTGCCGCGATCGTAAACCAGGTTGAATTCAACATAGCGCCCGCGGCGGTAGAGCTGAAATTGCCGCTGCTGTTCGCTGTATTGGGCTGCCTTGCGCCGGGCGACGATGGGTAGATAGGCGGGGATGAAGTGGTCGCCGACGGATTGCATCAAGCCGAAGGCATTGTTAAAGCCACCCGCATTGTAGTCATCAAAAAAGAGACCCCCGATGCCCCGGGGCTCATTTCGGTGAGCAAGAAAGAAGTAGTCATCGCATTGCTGCTTGAAATCAGGGTAGAGCTGCTCGCCAAAGGGCTCGCAAGCCGCCCGCGCAGTTTGGTGCCAGTGGACGGCGTCTTCGATCTTGCCATAGTAAGGGGTGAGATCAAAGCCCCCACCAAACCACCAGACCGGATCACCTTCCTTGGGTTTAGCATAAAAGAAGCGCACGTTCATGTGCGTTGTCGGGATATGTGGATTCTGCGGATGGCACACCAAGGAGACGCCCATCGCCCGAAAGGAGGCACCCGTCAGGTGCGGTCGGGTGGCCGTGGCCGATGCGGGCAAATGCGCTCCCTGCACATCAGAGAAGTTGATGCCCGCCTTTTCAAAAACCGCGCCGCCCTCCAACACACGGGAGCGGCCGCCACCGCCTTCGCGGCGTTGCCAGTTGTCCTCGCGGAAATGGGCGCCGCCATCCTCCTGTTCGAGTGCCAGACAGATTGTATCTTGTAAGGCTAGCAGGTATTCGCGGACATTTTCTGGCTTTGCAGTTTGCATTGGATGAGTGGGTGATAGGCCAAACCTGGGCACCGATGCGAATCAAAAAGAGCCTATCCGTTTAAATTACGATGCTGGCATATGTGAGTGAAACGACCAAACGCGAAGGCGTGGTCCGGTCCCGGCAGTGGCCGGTCCGGTCTTGTCGGCTGCGCCTCGGAACGGCTACAAGTTTCGAAAGTAGGAGTTATGAAAACTTATTTGCGACACCACTGGCAAGGCATGATCCTGATCAAAATCGGGGATCGGCCGGTTCGCTCTTGACGGGAGGGACTAAGTAATTTTGATATATCAAAATATGAATTTCTACAAGGCGACATTATTCCGCATCTTTCTGCTACCGCTGAGCCTTGCGATGTGTGCCTGCGGTGCTGAAAGATCGAGTTCCGCAGATGCTTCCGATTCGGATGACCGCTATAAAATTGTCAGTACTGTGGGGATGATTACCGATGTGGTGCGTCATGTGGCAGGTGAGCACGCAGAGGTGGCAGGGCTTATTGGCGAGGGGGTGGATCCCCACCTCTACCAGCCGACTCGGGGGGATGTGGTGAAGCTGCAACAGGCGGATGTTATCTTTTACAACGGCTTGCTGCTGGAAGGAAAAATGGCGGATGTGCTATCGCGGATGGCGAACTCGGGTAAGCCAGTGCACGCGGTAACGGAGAGAATCCTGCAGGACGATGCCTACATAATGATGCAGGACGATGGTTCCGGCTACGCGGATCCGCACGTCTGGATGGATGTCGCGGCTTGGCGGACCGGAGTGGAGGTGATTGCCGAGGCGTTGGCCGCTTACGATCCGGCCAACGCGGCGGACTATCGCTCGCGGGCTGCGGCTTATTCGTCCAAGTTGAAAGCGTTGCACCAATATGCACTCGATGCGATGGCCACGATTCCGGCAGACCAGCGCGTCTTGGTGACCGCGCATGATGCTTTCCAATACATGGGGCGTGTCTACGGGTTGGAGGTGCGGGGGATACAGGGTATCAGCACCGAATCTGAAGCAGGCCTGCGCGATGTGGAGACCTTGATCCATTTTATCGTTGAGCGGCGCATTCCCGCGGTGTTCGTCGAAACTTCGGTGTCGGATAAAAACATCCGTGCCCTGATTGAGGGAGCCCGGGCGCGCGGCCACGCGGTGCGCATTGGTGGCGCGCTCTTCTCCGATGCGATGGGGAAGCCCGGCACCTATCAAGGCACTTACATCGGAATGATCGACCATAACGTGACCACAATTGTGAATGCGCTCGGCGGTCAGGCAGGAGGTTTTGCCAGTGAATCACATTGACCTGACGCAGCGCCTTCATTTATCCCAGAGTAGCCACGATCAGCACCAACAATAGATGTTTATGTCTGGACTAACCAAAGAACTTCCCAGTCAAGCTCATGCCGAGTTGGGCGGCGAGGCGCTGAGAGTGCGTGACTTAACGGTAGCTTACCACCGCAAACCGGTGGTATGGGATATTGATTTGGCGATCCCCCGCGGCAAGCTGGTTGGAATCATCGGTCCCAACGGTGCGGGTAAGAGCACCTTGATTAAAGCCTGCCTCGACCTCATTCCGAAAACTTCCGGCGAGGTCTCCCTCTTTGGTGAGCCGTATGCAAAGCAATTGAAGCGGGTCGGCTACGTGCCACAGCGGGAGAGCGTGGATTGGGACTTTCCGGTGAGTGTGCTGGATGTGGTGGCCATGGGCACTTATGGTCAGCTGGGTTGGTTCCGCCGGGTGAACAAGCGCTCCAAGGCGCTGGCGCTCCAGGCACTTGGGCGCGTGGGCCTGGAAGACTATGCCGACCGGCAGATCAGCCAACTTTCCGGCGGCCAGCAGCAACGCACTTTTCTGGCGCGGGCATTGGTGCAGGATGCCGATATCTATTTTATGGACGAGCCTTTTGCCGGTGTCGATGCCGCGACGGAGCGGGCGATCGTCGGCTTGCTGAAGGATCTGCAGGCGCGGGGCAAGACCTGCCTGGTGGTGCATCACGATCTGGCCACCGTTTCGCAATACTTTGATTGGACGATTCTCCTCAATATGCGGGTCGTTGCATCCGGGCCGACGGGCGACGTCTTTCACGGTGAGAATCTGCACAAAACCTACGGAGGCAAACTCAGCTTGCTGAGTGAAGCGGCCAACGAATTGATGCGGAACCAGTAGGGTGCACATGCCTGATCTAGCTGACATCTATCATGTCCTACTGCTCCGTGATTACAATACGCGGTTGGTAGTGGTCTGCACGCTCCTGCTGGGCTGTGCCTGCGGGTTGATGGGCGGGTTTTTACTACTGCGGAAACGCTCGTTGATGGGCGATACGCTTTCGCATGCGACCTTGCCCGGCATCGGGCTCGCTTTTATCGTCTCGGTAACCCTCGGGTTGGAAGGTAAATCTTTGCCAGTGCTCTTGTTGGGGGCGGTGCTCAGCGGGGTGCTCGGCTGTTGGGTGGTGCTCTTGATCCGCAATCACTCCCGGATCAAAGACGATGCGGCTATGGGCATCGTGTTGAGTGTCTTTTTCGGGGCGGGCGTCGCCGTGCTGGGTGTGGCTCAGACCATGCCGGCAGGGAGTGCGGCCGGGCTGGAGTCCTTTATCTACGGGAAGACCGCTTCCATGGTGTGGGGAGATTTTCAAATTCTGATGGCGGTGACCGGTGCGGTGCTGTTGCTCTCAATATTATTGTTCAAAGAGTTTCGTCTGCTTTGTTTTGACGAGGATTTTGCTGCGGCCCAGGGCTGGCCGGTGCGCTGGCTGGATGTTTTACTGCTGGCACTGGTTGCTCTGGTGACTGTAGCTGGCTTGCAGGCGGTGGGCTTGATCCTTATTATCGCCTTTCTGATCACCCCGGCGGCGGCGGCACGTTTTTGGTCCGAGCGTCTGGACAGTATGTTGATCCTCTCGGCGGGGATAGGTGCTTTCAGCGGCTGGCTGGGGGCGAGCGTGAGTGCTTTCTTTCCCAGAATGCCAGCGGGCGCCGTCATTGTGCTGGTCGCTGCTGGCTGCTTTTTAATCAGTATGTTGTTGGGTAAAGAGCGGGGGGTGTTGGTGCGTTTATATCGACATGCCCGCTTGAAGCGAGATATCGGGCGCCAGCATTTACTGCGCGCCCTGTATGAGATCATTGAGGCCGACGACCCACAGGTGCCGGAAATGGCGATCCGACCAGTCGCCTTCAGGCAGGTGCGGGGGCGGCGCACTTGGAGCGACTCCATGCTAAAGCGTTATATGCGGCAGGCTTATCAGGCGGGGCTGATTGAAGAATCGGGAGGGGAGATTATTACGCTAACGGAAGCGGGCTTGGCTGAGGCGGCCCAAGTCACGCGCAATCACCGGCTGTGGGAAATGTATCTGATCGAATATGCCGATGTCGCCACCAGTCGAGTGGACCGCGATGCGGATGCGGTGGAACACATTCTGGGTGAACGGATGGTCGCCACGCTGGAGGCCAAACTGATGCAACTTCACGAAGCGGGTGGTCCGGCAGTGCCAGTCAGTCCGCATCCGATTCGACCGGTTGATTAATGATGATGACTTGGTATGCCATAGATACATGGATTGTGGTGGTGGGCTGCCTGGCCGCCGTGGCCTGTGCCTTGCCAGGCAACTTTCTAGTGCTGCGCAAGATGAGTATGATGGGCGATGCCATCAGCCATGCGGTGTTGCCGGGACTGGCGATTGCCTTCATCGTCACTGGAGCCCGTGCCAGTCTCACAATGTTTATCGCTGCCGCCATAGTTGGTGTGCTGACGGCGGTATTTACCCAATGGATTAGCAAGTTTGGTAAAGTGGACCGGGGGGCTTCGATGGGCATTGTCTTCACCACCCTGTTTGCGCTTGGGTTGATATTGATCGTGCGGGCTGCTGACCATGTGGATCTTGATCCCAGTTGCGTGCTCTATGGCGCGATTGAGTTGACGCCCCTGGATGTCGTGTGGCGGCCCGAACTCTTTGGGCAGACGCTGGACGTGCCACGGGCTGCCCTGATCCTGGCTGGAGTCACGCTGCTCAACCTGCTCTTTATCGTGATTTTTTTCAAGGAGCTGCGCATCTCATCCTTCGACCCCGAGCTGGCCACCACCATGGGGATCAACGCCGGCCTGATGCACTATTTGTTGATGACATTGGTCGCCATCACCACCGTGGCTGCCTTCGAAGCAGTCGGCAGCATCATTGTCATCGCAATGCTGATCACGCCAGCAGCGGCGGCTCATCTGTTGACAGATCGGCTGGCTTCGATGATCGTTATCAGTGTGGTGTTGGCGATGCTGTCCGCTGTATTGGGGCACCTCAGTGCGCTGATCGTGCCCGGCTGGTTCGGCTACGCAGGCACTTCCACTGCTGGCATGATGGCGGTGATGTCAGGAGTGATCTTTGCGGTAGTGCTTTTATTCGCTCCGCGTTATGGGATTCTCAAACTTGGGCCCGCGCGCCATTCGGATTAGCGCTGTAGTAGCTTGAGGAATTCGTCGTTGTTCTTGGTTTGACTGAAGCGGTCGATCATAGCCTCGGCGGCATCCTCGATCTTTTGACCGGCCAGGGCGCGCCGCAGAAACTGGGCACCTTCCAAATATTTACCGGAGAGCAGCAGCTCCTCCTTACGGGTGCCGGAAGCGTTGAGATTGATGGCAGGCCACAGGCGCAGTTCGGCGGCCTTGCGGTCGAGCACCATCTCCATGTTGCCGGTGCCCTTGAATTCCTGGAAGATTAGCTCATCCATTTTGCTGCCGGTCTCAATCAGCGCCGTCGCAATAATGGTCAGGCTACCGCCTTCCTCGCAGTTGCGGGCAGCTGAGAAGATCTGCCGCGGCTTTTCCAGCGCACGCACGTCCAGGCCACCGGTCATAGTGCGCCCCCCTTTACCCGAGGCGGCGTTGTAGGCACGGGCGAGGCGGGTGATGGAGTCGAGTAACAGCACCACGTCTTTGCCGGCTTCCACCAGACGTTTGGCGCGTTCGATCGCGATTTCCGCCAGGCGCAGGTGATTTTCGAGTTCCTCATCATTGGAGGAGGCGTAGATCTCCGCATTCACACTGCGCTTGAAGTCAGTCACTTCCTCCGGACGCTCATCAACCAGCAACACCATGCAGTGGCACTCGGGATGATTTTCCACCACGCCGTGCGCGATGTCCTGTAGGATAGTGGTTTTCCCGGTCCGGGGCGGGGCCACGATCAGCCCGCGGGTGCCTTTGCCGATCGGACAAAACAGATCCATGATGCGCGTGGTGAGACGCCCGTCCTTGGCTTCGAGGCGAATCTGCTCGTCGGGAGCGGTCGAAACCATCTGCTGGAAGCTGTAGCGACCCTTGCGCTCCTCCAATGTCGCCCCGTCGACTTTCTCAATGAAGCGAACCTTGGGGTTGGGGAATTTATCATTATGCAGTGCCTTGGCCTCAATGAAATTACCCTTTTTGAGCTTGAAGCGCTTGATCAACTCACGCGGAACGAAGGGATCGCTCGGTTTGGTTTTTCCATTGCGGTCCGGATCCAATAACTGGCCGGTTTTGTTGGCGAGAATATCCAGCACGCCGGATACGGAAATTTCGCTATCCTTTGCTTGTTCGACTTCGGTTGCTTCTTCTGCACTCATATGGGAGTGGCCTTTAGGCGTAATTTGGTAAGGGGAGGGCATCACTCTTTACATCGAGTAGTGCCGAGAGGCCACCATCGGGTGGCAGGAAAACATCGTGCTGACAGTTCCTCGGGCACCAGCCTGAGGGGACGCTTTGTGCGTATTCCGCGTGACGATGCGGCTGTTTGTGGAGCACTTGTGGCTACCTGTCAATGCCTTTTCCTCTCACCCGAGATGCCGGATCATGGCCTCCCGGCGATAGTCGAAGATGTGCCGGAGCTGCCGTTTGACATAAATCGCACGGGCGATTTCACCCAATGGGCCGAAGGGCATCACATAATTGACGCGGTCCACGAATCGAACGCCCTCCGCCACCTCAGTGACCTCATGATAATGATACCACAGCTTGTAGGGGCCGATGCGTTGCTCATCCACGAAGGAGTGCCCCTCCCGGATGTGCTTGAGTTCAGTGAGCCAGGTTTGCTTGCCCAGCAGCGGAATTCCGACCCGATATTCGATTAACAGGCCGTTATACATCACTGCCGGAACTTCGGTGACGATCTCGAAGCTCAGCTCTGGCGGCGTGATCGCATCCAGGTTTGCGGGGGAGCTGATAAAGTCCCAGGCTAGTTCGATCGTGGTCGAAATTGTTTGTTCGCGTTGCAGAGTGTGAATCATGGTCAGAAAACACTATCGTGCCTTGCCAGCATTCCTTACCTTATTCGCTTGTAAGTTGTTTGCGCACCCTCCGTTTTCTCATTCACAACTATGCGAACACTCTCCCAAATTGTTGCCCATGCTCTGAAAGACGAGGATAACCGTCTCCTGATGGCCTCCTCGCCACTGGTTTTTATGCACCTCGCCGCGCTCGGCGTCTTCTTTACCGGCTTCAGCTGGGTGGCAGTCATCGCGCTCTTGCTCACCTTTATTACCCGCGTGTTTGCCCTGACGGCCGGGTTTCACCGCTACTTCTCGCATCGTTCCTTCAAAACCAGCCGCTTCTTTCAGTTTGTGCTGGCGTGGGTCGGCACGTCCTCCGCTCAGTTGGGGCCGATGTGGTGGGCGGCCAACCATCGCCATCATCATCAACATTCAGATAAAGAGGAGGACATCCATTCACCGGTGGTCAGAGACGCGTTTTGGGCGCACGTCGGCTGGATTCTCTGTCGGGCCTACAGCTCGATCCAGCACGACCGGGTGAAAGATTTAAGCAAGTTTCCGGAACTGCGCTTTATTGACCGCTTCCACGTCCTGCCGGTCTTTTCATTGGTCGCGCTGCTGTACCTGGTCGGGGCTGGCCTGAATCACTGGTATCCAGCGCTGGGCACCAGCGGGCTCCAGTTGGTGATGTGGGGCTTCTTCCTGAGCACGGTGCTGGTTTACCACGTCACCTTTTGTGTGAACTCAGTGACACACATTGTCGGGACGAAGCGCTTCGACACTGACGACGAGAGTCGCAACAGCTGGTGGGTCGCGCTGCTCACCTTTGGGGAGGGCTGGCACAATAACCACCACCGCTGGCCGCTATCGGCACGCCAGGGAATGTATTGGTGGGAATTTGATCTCACCTACCTGTTGTTGCGGGTGCTGGAAAAGCTTGGCCTGGTCTGGGACATCAAGGTTTACCCCAAACGACTCTATGCGGAGGCGGCAGCGCGTAAACAAACCGATTAGCGATGACTGAATTTTGGTTTTACTTTTTTTTGGTCGGCTTCGCAGTGGCTTTTGGTGCCTACTTGGTGGCACTGAAGATCCGGCTCTTCGCGATTGTCGATACGGTCTGGGCTGGCAGCTTGGGCCTGGGCGCACTGGCCTATTATCTGTGGTTCGGGCCGGAGACGCTGCGTGGCACCGTCGCTCTGGCGCTCATGTTATTTTGGTCCGGTCGATTGACCATGCATCTATTGCGTGACCGGGTCTTGAGCGGCAAGGAGGACCCCCGTTACGCGGCCTTGGCCGCCCATTGGGGCTCGCGCGCCCGCTTTCGCTTCCTATTCGTTTTTTTGGTGCAGATCCCGCTGGCGGCTATCTTTTTGCTACCCTTCACGCTGGCGGTGAACAACCCGCAATTGGACTGGCGCTGGCTGGACAGTTTGGGGCTGCTGATTGCGCTGACCGCGCTGTATGGTGAAATGATTGCGGACCGACAGTTGGCCAGCTTCCGGGCCGACCCGCAAAACGCGGGCCAGGTGTGCCGCCACGGGCTCTGGAACTACAGTCGGCATCCGAATTACTTCTTTGAGTGGCTCTATTGGTTCGCCTATGTCGCATTTGCTGTTGGCGCGCCGCAAGCCGCCTTATCTTTGATCGGCCCTGTAATGATGTATATCTTTCTGCGATATATTTCCGGCGTTCCTTTTGCCGAGCGTTCGTCACTCAAGAGCCGGGGCGAAGCCTACCGGCACTATCAAAAAACGACCAACACCTTTTTCCCATGGAGACCACAGCGAGACCCTCTTTCATAACTTCCAGATCCGAACACTCTGTTCGGCGACCCAAATTCCTCGAATCGCTCTTTGCCCGCGCGATGAAAGGGTTGAAAGGTGGCAGCTTGAAAATAAGCTTCCCCAGTGGTGCAGTGGTGGTGGTGGGGGATGCCTCTTACCCGCTGTTGGAGCTCCACATCCACCGGGCTGCTTTCTTTAGGAAAATTTTCTCCAGTGGAAGCGTGGGCTTCGGCGAGTCCTATGTGGATGGGGATTGGGATACACCTGATTTGACGGGCCTACTTTCGATACTGGCCCAAAATCAGCCAAGGCTCGGGCCTTTGCGGCGGGGTCTTTCCCTGCTGGCCCGACTATTAAATCGCTGCTATCATCTCACCCGGCGCAATACGCTGGCCAAAAGCCGTCACAACATCCAGGAGCACTACGACCTTAGTAATGAGTTTTACGCCCAGTTTCTGGATCAGAGCATGACTTACTCCAGCGCCCGTTTTAACAGTTACTACGATACGCTGGAAAAAGCCCAGCTCAACAAAATCGATCGCATGCTCGATCTTGCGGCCGTGGGTGCCGGCGACCATGTGCTGGAGATCGGCTCCGGGTGGGGCGCACTGGCACTGGTTGCGGCGCGACGTGGCTGTCGCGTGACCACGATCACTCTTTCAAAAGCGCAGTATGCCTACGCCCAAAAACTTTTTGAACGAGAGGGCTTGAGTGACCGGGTCGAAATTCGCCTGCAGGATTACCGTGAATTGCAGGGACAATACGATGCGATCATCTCCTGCGAAATGATCGAGGCCGTCGGCAAAGCATTTTTACCCTCTTACTTCGAGACCATCCAGCGCTCGCTCAAGCCAGGTGCCCGGGCGGTGCTGCAGGCGATTACCATCCCCGATCCGCGCTACGCGGCTTATTGCAAGAGCTGCGACTGGATTCAAAAACACATTTTTCCGGGTGGGCACCTGCCGTCCCCACGGGCTATCCGCGCCAGCGTTGAGCAGGCGGGGCAAATGCGGGTAGTCACAAACGAGACGTTCGGCAAGGACTACGCCGAAACGCTCGCCCGCTGGTCCAAGGCCTTCAACCGTAACTGGCGCAAGATCGAGCCGCTTGGTTTCGATACCCGTTTTCGCCGCAAGTGGAATTACTACTTCAGCTACTGCGAGGCGGGCTTTGATAACGAACTGATCGACGTGGAGCACATCGTGCTGGAAAAATCGACGGAGCGCTAGTGTAGATGGCGTCGAAACGGTTTCACCGTTCCGCTACGAATTGATCTTTGCGACTCTATATTCCACCTGTCAGCTCAAGATCCGCTGACTTTCGGTCGGCGAGGGGAGTATCCAAATGATTCCCTCAACCGTTGTAGCGGAATGGGGAACCCATTTCGACCCGCTCCCCGCGATGGCGTCGAAACGGCTTCACCGTTCCGCTACGAATTGATCTTTGCGACCACATATCGGATCCTCCACCTGTCAGTTCAAAATCCGCTGACTTTCGGCAGGTGACGGAATGCGACAAGCGCCTTTGCGAAAAAACTTATGCCGCCGCGCCGCGACCCAGTCATACACCCAGTCGCGCCAGGCACGCGGTAGATACAGTGCCGGGCGTGCGAGCAGGCGCCAGCCGCTGCCGATGTCAATGAGGACGTGCAGTATGGCATCCGAGCGGAGCAGGGTGTCGCCATTTGTTCGCTGGTAGACGACGGTGGAGAGTGATTGGCGCAGGCTGGCATCCAGTCGCCCGGCAGCGGTTTCTCCCTGAAGCGGCGCGTAGTAGAGGAGGCGAGAGCGGTCACGCCGCATCAAAAAGCCCACCGAGCGGCTGCATAAGCCACACTCGCCATCGTAGAAGAGCACTGGTGTGTCCGGGCGGTTCACAAGACAAAATGAAGCGGTAAAGCATGTTTTTGTCAAAAGATGCTGGAATTAGGCACGTAATCCGCTCAATTTGCGGAGTTATGAAATACTTACTTCTGACGCTCGTTGCTTTTCTACCGGCCCTGGCTGCTGCGGAGACACTCAAAATTTCGACTCAGGTCCTCGACCGTGCTGATAACGGCTCAGCCATACGCGGCCAGTTGATCTATCCCAGCGTCGAGCTGGCATCGGGCGAGACCGGCAGTATGCACATTGGTCGTGAGGTGCGCTACCCGGTATGGGTGGCCAAAGAGGATATGGGGAACGGCGTCTCCCGGGATAAGATCAGCTACGAGGAAACTCCGGTCGGTCTGCTGTTCTCAATCAGATTTGAACTCCATCAGGGGGTGGTCACTTATAGCGGCAAAGCGGTCTCGAAAGTGACCAACGGCACATTCGGCCGCACCACCACGATCGATTCTACCGAGGTTATCTTTTATGGGCAGACAGCAATCGGCGAGCTGGTGCAGGTGGAATTTGCCGGTGCCGATGGCACCGCCGAGGAAATCCTGATTTTCTTTGGCCCGACGGAGGAATAGTTTCTCGTCGAATAAGTGTCTATTTTCCGTAGCGAGAGGGTTTATCCCGCCTGAGCTGAGCTTGTCGAAGTCTCGATTCGAACGGGCTGGCTATGCACCAGGGCTCGATCCTGGCGTAAAGCCAGTCGCTACGGGATATTCTACTAAAGAATCCTTATTCGCCGCCCGATTAATCAGATGCCTGAATCTCCTCGAAGGCCCAGTCCAGCCAGGGCAGCAGGGCTTTAATATCAGCTGTGTCAACAGTGGCGCCGCCCCAGATGCGTATCCCGGCCGGGGCATCGCGGTAGCTGCCGAAGTCGTAGCCGACGGCTTCCTTTTCGAGTAGGGCCACCATTTGCTTGGCCTTGGCGGCCTGCTCCGCCTCGGGCAGTGCCTGATACCAATCGGCAGTGATCTTGAGACAGATGGACGTGTTCGAGCGGGTGGCCGGATCTTTGGCGAGAAAGTCGATCCAGTCGCGCTGATCCGCCCAGTCAGCGATGGCCTGCAAGTTGGCTTCTGAGCGAGCGATCAGCGCCGGCAGCCCACCGATCTGCTCGGCCCAGCGCAAGCCATCCAGCGCGTCCTCGATGCAGAGCATCGAGATGGTATTGATGGTGGCCCCCTCAAAGATGCCGGAGATCAGTTTGCCGCCTTTGGTCATGCGGAAGATTTTTGGCAGCGGCCAAGCGGGCGTGTAGCTTTCGAGACGCTCGACCGCGCGGGGGCTGAGCACGATCATGCCATGGGCACCCTCACCACCCATGACTTTTTGCCAAGACCAGGTGACGACATCCAGCTTGCGGTAGTCCACGCCCATCGCGAAGACGGCCGAGGTGGCGTCGCAGATGGTCAGCCCGCTCCGGTCGTCGGGGATCCAGTCGAGGTGCGGCACTTTGACGCCCGAGGTGGTGCCGTTGTAGGTAAAGACGACGTCGTGGTCGAAATTAACCTCCCGCAAGTCGGGCAGCCGACCGTAGTCGGCGGTCAGCTGGCGGGCGTTGTCGAGTTTGAGTTGCTTGACGACATCGGTCACCCAGCCGGAACCAAAGGACTCCCATGCCAGCATATCCACGCCGCGTGCCCCCAGCAGCGACCACATGGCCATCTCGACCGCGCCGGTATCCGAGGCGGGCACGATGCCGCAGACGTAATCTTCCGGGATGCCGAGGATGGTCTTGGAGCGTTCGATCACCTCCTGGATTCGCGCTTTGGCGGGTTTCGCCCGGTGGGAACGGCCAACGAGGGCACCCTCCAAGGCGTCGAGCGACCAGCCGGGGCGCTTCGAGCAGGGGCCGGATGAGAAGAAGGGGCGAGTGGGTTTGCTGCTTGGTTTCATGGAAAAAGACGCAGGCTCTAAAATTCTGCGCGAGAAGTCGAGTATTCGCAGCTGAAATTTTAGCGCTGGCGCATCAACTCCCGTCGGCGGAGCTGGAGCCAGAGATTCCAGGCGTGGCCTTTGAGAATTTCACGCGCCTGCTCGATGGCGGAGCGGCGGGCGGCGAGGTTCTCGTTGGCGATGGTGGACAGGTCGTCGAGGTTGTAGAGATAGACATTGTCCAGGTCTTCGACGGTGGGATCGATGTCGCGGGGCATGGCCAGATCAATCAGGAAGAGCGGTTGCTCCGGGCGGGAGCGCATGGCCTGCTGAATGATCGCCTTACTCAGCAGTGGCTCCGACGCGGCGGTGGAGCCGATAATGATGTCAAAATGCGGGA
>PXBU01000005.1 GCA_003566795.1 Puniceicoccaceae bacterium
ATGCGGGATACGAGATGCGGGATACGGGATAGGGAGAGTCAAAAGAATGGCGTTAGCCGGGAGTTTCGAGTTTAAAAGTGTAAATCGAATAGGAAAGCCGCCGATTATAGCCGATCAGGTCAGACAAATGCCGTCCAACCATACGCCGAATCGAGATGGCCTCGACCTATAAATCATTTTGCGGGCTTTTGTGCAATTTGACCCCTGGAATCGCATTGATCGCCGATTTCAACTGCCGCAGCTCATGGTGCGTGTAAATAGCGTTCATTTCCGCGCTGGAATGGCCGGTAATTTGTTGCCTAAGCTCAACCGAAATTCCAGCATTGGCCATTGCCGATGTGCAGCTGTGGCGGAGGCGATGGAAGCTGAGGGGGGACTGAACGCGGCCCTTTTCTCCGTTTTTCTTGGTTCGTGTCTTCGATACAAGTTCAGCTTCTTCGAGTAAGTGAAGAAATTGTCGAGAGAGCCCATTGTGCCCGCCGGTCTTACGCTCCGCCAGGGTAGGGAACAGGTAGGCATTCGGATCGTCGCTTGATGGTAGGCTGATCAAGTATTCCGAAAGTGTTTTGGCTATGGGAATCGTGATTTTTGTGGGAGTCGTGCTATGGGAGGTTTTTTCCGGCGTGAAACTTAAGAGCCCATTCGCTAGATCAACAGACTTCCATTTCAAATTAGCAACATCGCCCAGTCTGGCACCGGTAAAGAAGCCGACCAGGGTGGCTCCTCTCCAGTCGGGTGGCGCGATCTGGGTGATTTTCTCAATGTCTTCTGCTGAGAAAATTTCTTTCTGTGTTTGCGTGGTGGGTAGCATCTCCAATGCCTCTGCCGCATTTGAGGTAACAAGGCCTTGCCTGCGTGCAGCGTTCAAACCTGCCCTTAGCGTCTTGATCTCTAAATTACACGTCCTTGGCGACTTGCCGGATGCCCTTTGAAGATCTCTGAAATGCTTAATGTCTTTAGCACTGAGGTAGCAGATGGAAATTTTCCTCCTATCACCAATCGTGTCTAAGAAACGAGTCACGATTGCCTCGTAGCGCTCGTGGGTCCTTGGTGCGCGAACATCCTTCTTATCGGATAGCCAAAGTTTGAACCAAGTTTCGACGCTGTATGTCTCTAAGCGTTGTCCGGAAGTTAACTCGACAATATCAGAAATGACTTGCCGGGCCTGGGACTCGGTAAGCAACCCCTGACGTGCTTTCCGGGCGGTATCTTCCCATGCGATTGCCAGCCGCAAAGCATCCGTTCGGTTTTTCTGCTTCGTCGACTTCTTTAGCCTAGAGCCATCCGGGCCAGTGTAGCATGCCACCCAAAAAGGGCTATTCGTTCTTTTCCATACTGATGCCATCGTTTCTAGTGAGAACAAAAGTGAGAACATTTGCGTTCGTCAAGCATGTTTCTGGAATACATAAGTAATTGACAGTAAACATATATGACATTGTCAAACATTACAGGATCGAATCCCCGGTTCGATTCTGGGTCTGGCCACCACTTCTACATAAACCGCTAGCAATCAAATGTTAGCGGTTTTTTGTTATTTTAAACTATTGTGGATACTGATTGCTCTTGCAGCATCCAATAGCTGCCATGCCGCCAACGGCACCGAGAAAAATTAGCTGGATTCATTTTTGAGGAACTTGACGAGGCCCCAAATCCCGATGCCGATTCCGGCAAACGCCACTAGGAGTGATACTGCGCCACCGCCCAGAATCGCGAGGAACATCTTCGGGAAGATCGACTGCGAGAAGGAAAAGACCCGCTGCCCGGTGTCACCGGATACGGAAACCATCAGTTTACCCGGATCGCTGACGTCAACATAGCCGATACTATTTTATGAGTAAAAAGGGGATCACAAATGCCCCCAGTATAAAAAGGGCGATACCGGTTATCAGTGTTATAAGTCCAGGCTTCATTATATGACGTGTTACCGTTATTTAATGCGGAAGGATTTCACAAGCAACAAAAGGTTCTTGGAAATTTCTTGTGGAGTCTTTCGGAAGTAGTCGGGGAGAGTTATCCTGGCGCTTATACATAAATTGGACTTCCGCAAAAAAGCGGCGAAGAAAGCGGAGTTTGATGTAGGGGCTTTCCTGTCTTTGACCATGAGCTTTGTCGAATGGTCTTTGACCATGAGCTTTGTCGAATGGTGGGAAGCCCGCGAGCGCGCGGAGCGTTGTGGAAAGACCGGAGGCAACGCAATTTTCGCCGTTTCGACAAGCTCAAGGCCCTGAGTTTATCGAAGGGCGGGTGGCGCGAGCACCACCCCTACGAAAGAAAAAAAACGCAATCCGGGTAACTTGAAGGGAAAATAGCGACAACTGAAACTTGTGTATCAAATGCAGGATTCATCCCCCGGCTCGAATGAGTTGCGGTGCAGAATGCCCGGTTCACGCCGCAAATCCTAGATCCGCTAAAATACTGGCACGCAGAGATACTTGCCAGCGACCTTGCGTCTGTGCAGGGTTTGGCTATGGATTCACCGATCATTGAGGATAATTTTGAGGACGTGCTGGGTAAGGCGATGCGGGGGCTGGGGCTCAGCGCGAACCAGGTGGCGGCACGTGCTGAGCTGCCGCTCGCCAGCGTCGAGTGCTTGCTGGCGGGTCGTTTTGAAGTAGCCAGTGCCCGCCGCTTGGCCCGGGTGCTGGATTTGAATGGCGACTGCCTGGTCGAGTTGGCCGAGAATGCGGTGCGTCCATCCGTCGAGCTGCCTGCAGGCATCATGCTGCATAACACACCCTTTCCGGTGCCGGGCTATGAGGAGATGACCGTCAATAGTTATTCGGTAGTGCCGTCGGCGCAGTCCGGCGAGGGCTGTTTGGTGGATGCGGGGGCGAGCTTTGACTCGATCCTGGAGGAGCGGGCAGGGGAGGTGGTCGCTTCCAACTGGCAGTTTTTCCTGACCCACACCCACGGGGACCATGTAACGAACTATGATGCGCTGACAGGGAAAGCCGCGCAGGTCTACGCTCCGGCTGAAGAGCCCTACCAGCAGGCAAAGCCGGTGCATGATGGCGACGTGTTTGAAATCGGGCCCTGGAAACTTACGGCCATCGAGACTCCCGGGCATTCGCCGGGTGGCATGAGCTACCTTCTGCAAGGAGCCTCCATGCCAGTGGTTTTTGTCGGCGACGCCTTGTTTTGCTACTCGATCGGCAAGGTGGCTGCGGACTTCCCGCGCGCCTTGGCCTTGATCCGTGAGAAGCTCCTGAGTTTACCGGCAGAGACAATTGTGTGCCCGGGGCATGGGCCGCTGACAAGCGTCGGATTCGAGCGGCGGCACAATCCCTTTTTTGCCTGAAGGCGGTTTGACAGTCTGTGAATCTCTGTGATCCTGCCCGTATGAGTTTAAGCACTGAAATTGAATTAACCCGCGACACCCCGGCGACAATTATCCCGGCGGGTGAAGAGCATGTGCTACCAGCCGGAACCGTGGTCACCATCTCCCAAGCCCTGGGCGGTTCGGTCACTGTGCGCACCCAAGGTGGATTGTTCCGAATCGCGGGTAAGGATATCGATGCCCTGGGTGATGCGGCGGAGCTGGGAATCAATGATTCCGCTGACGAAACGGTCGAGCCTGCATCTGATGGACCCTTGAGTGAGGAACTGGTCTGGGGGGCGATGAGAAACTGCTTTGACCCGGAGATTCCGGTCAACGTGGTGGACCTCGGGTTGATCTATGATTTGCAGATTTCTGATCCCGACCCAGCTGATGGCCATCATGCCGTGCAGGTGAAGATGACCCTGACTGCTCAAGGCTGCGGCATGGGCCCGGTGATTGCAGAAGACGTCAAAAAGAATATCGAATTGCTGTCGGCAGTTTCCGCAGCCCAAGTGGATATTGTTTGGGATCCGCCCTGGACCCCCCACATGATCTCCGACGAGGGTCGCAAGAAACTCGGAATCGAGTAGGGCTCCTATGTGGCTGCCGCCTACTTGGCCGTATCGGCGTCCACTGTTCGGATCGCTTGCAGACGGTCTAGCACCAGCTCGGTGATCGCTTCGTTGTTGAGGCCATAGGCTTCCCGGAGGCTGTTCACCGAACTGCCATGCTCAACGAACTCATCCGGCCAGCCGATGCGGAGTATCGGGCAAGCGATGCACGCATCCAGCAGAGCCTCCGCCAGGCCGGTGCCAAAACCACCGGTGATGACATGATCCTCCATCGAGACTATGAGTCGGTGCGACTTGGCGGATGCGCTGAGAGCATCCACATCCACCGGCTTGGCAAAGCGTGCGTTGACCACCCCGGCCGAAATGCCGTGTTCACTCAGGCGTGCCGCCACCTTCTCGGCGTCAGCCAGCATGGTGCCGTAGGCCCAAATATCGACATCCGTGCCGGACTGTAGCCGCTTGGACTTGCCGATCTTAATCGGCTCGGGGAAATGTTTCATCGGAACACCCGCCGCATTCCCGCGTGGATAGCGGATGAATGCGGGCCCTTGCCACTCCAGCCCGGTCGCCATCATATCGGCGAGTTCGTCCTCATTGGCCGGAGCCATGATCAGGGCTCCCGGCACGCAGCGCAGGTAGGCGATATCAAATAGCCCGTGGTGCGTCGCACCGTCGTTGGGCGAGAGTCCGGCCCGGTCCATGCAAAAGAGTACCGGCAGTTTTTGCAGCGCAATATCATGAATAATTTGATCGTAGCCACGCTGGAGAAAGGTCGAGTAAATGGCGCAGACCGGATGCAGCCCGGAGGTCGCCATGCCCCCGGCGAAAAGTACCGCATGCTCTTCTGCGATACCCACGTCAAAGAACTGATCGGGTAATTCCTTTTCGAGGATGTTGAGACCCGTCCCCGAGGGCATCGCTGCCGTGATTCCGACCACCTTTTGATCCTGTTTGGCAATTTTCACCAGCGTTTGCCCCATCACATCCTGATATTTGGGTGGGGTGCCCGCTGGCGAGGCAGGTGCTTGTCCGCTCTCGGCATCGAAGGGACTCGCACCGTGGAAGCGCTCCGGGTTTTTCAGGGCGACGTCGTAGCCTTTGCCCTTGGTCGTCAACACATGCAGCAGGACGGGCTGCTCGGCGCGCTTGGCAAATTCCAGGTAGTGCTCGACCTGCTTGAAGTCATGCCCATCGATCGGGCCAATGTAGCGCACATCAAACTTTTCAAACAGCGAGGAGGAAACAAAGAAGTCCTTGGTTTCCTTTTTCCATTTTGAACCAAAATTAATCAGCGATTCGCCGCCCGGCACTTTCTGTAAGAACTGCTCGATGTCATCATTAAGCCGGTTGTAAACAGGATTGGTGATTAACTCGTTGAAGTAACGGGGAAGCGCACCTACATTCTTGGCGATTGACCATTTATTGTCATTGAGGACGATGATCAGGCGCTTGGTGGTGCTCGCCACATTGTTCAGCGCCTCCATGGTGATGCCGCAGGTAAAGGCCGCATCACCACATAGCGCGACGACATGCTCGTCCGTGCCGTTTAAATCCCGGGCCTTGGCCATGCCCAATGCGGCCGAGAGGGCGGTGCCCGCATGACCCGCGCCGAAGGCATCATGCTCACTTTCCTGCCGGGACAGGAAGCCACTCAGTCCGCCGGTAGCGCGGATGTGGTCGAAAGCCGCACCATTGCGCCCTGTTAATAATTTGTGCACGTAGCCTTGGTGAGCGACGTCGAAAGTAAATTTGTCGACTGGTGTATTAAATACCCGGTGCAGGCCAATCGTCAGCTCCACCACACCCAAGTTGGGGCCAATATGCCCCCCGTTCTTTGCAGTGGTGGCGATAATGCGCTCACGTACCTCCTGAGCCAGTAGCGGGAGTTGTTTCGCCTCCAGCCGCTTTACGTCCCGGGGAGATTGTATCTGTTCGAGCAGTGACATTTTCAAAGGTAGTTTGGTTAGTAGGCGGGGCGGCTTTAAGCGCGCTCTTCCAGATCTTCAGCTTCGAAAGACTCGGGGTTACCGGTTTGTAGGTTGAGTTTTTCGATCTTCAGCTCCGCTTCTCGAAGTTGCTGCTGGCACTCGCGCAGAAGCTTAGAGCCTTCTTCGTATTTCGCAACCAATTCGTTTAAAGGAGAACTGCCATCCTCCATGGTCTCAATCAATTCTTCCAGCCGCTCGACGGCCTCTTCAAAAGTGGGTGGGGACTTTTTTGACATAGTATTGTGCTAAATTGGCGGGTTAAATATCGATTTGATAGCTGGTTTCAAAAGCATTCTGAATAGCCTGCATATCGATATTTTTCTTCAGTAATTCTTTAATTAGCGGAATTTTATCGTCGTCGTCCGGTAGCGTTTTTACCGTCATGTTGTGGATCATGGAGGCGACGTTATAGCTCTCGTCACTACAAATGACCACCGGAATACTGGTCTTGGCCAACATCTCCATCAGCTTCGGATGCGGTAGTGCGTTGCGGGTCAGAACGATGCCGGATATCGTGCGGTAATCGGTCAGGCCCTCGGCGGCGATGGCGGATAGGATGATATCCTCACGGTCTCCCGGCGTGATAATTAATGTCCCCCGTTCCAGTAGATCCAGCAGGCCTTTGGCAGCCATCGCTCCGATAATAACCATGTCAATCCGCTCCCGGCGCCCGTGCTTCTCGCCATTTACCCAGCGGCCCTTTACCTCTTTCACAATCTGACCCAGGCTGGGACGCATCAGCTGCTTGACCACTGGCATGCAGCCCAGCAGGGGAATGCCCATGCGATCCAGCGCGCGGCGGCAGTAGGTTGAGGTCTCATCCATTTTCTCGGGCAGAACCTTGTTAATGATCGCACCGATCACCTCGACGCCAGCTGCCTTGAAGAGGGCTTGGTTCAGCGCAATCTCATCGACCGGCCGACCGATCCCGCCCTTGGCGACAATGATGACTTTAGCATCAAGCCGCCGCGCCACGTCCGCATTCGACAGGCTGAAGACCGAGCCCACTCCAGCGTGGCCCGTGCCCTCGATAATGATATATTCTTTTTCATACGCGGCACGGTCAAAAGCACGCGACATCCTGTCGATTAACTTGGCATGACTGTCGCGGGGATTATCCAGATAATCCCGAGTAAAGCTTGGATGGATCGCGATCGGGCTCATCGCCTGCATCGGCACGCTGACGTTGAAGGTCTTGTTCAGCAGCACCGAGTCTTCGTCAATCTGCTGCCCGTCCAACTCCACAAAACGCTGTCCAACCGGTTTGATAAAGCCGACCTTTTCCGTGATGCCCCGTAGCGCGGCGAACAGTGCGAGGCTGGTCGTGGTCTTGCCATCATTCATCCGGGTGGCCGCGATGAATATCCGCTTAGTCGTTTTGTTGCGTGGCGCGACCAATAGCTCGGTACTATCAGAAATTTCCAGATCTTTGTTGTCTTTACTGGACATGAAATAAGCAGCCCGCCAAAGCGGTGGAATTAGTCGATTCGAGTCACATCGGGATTAATGTCATCCTGATCGGTAGGGTAGAGTAACTTATGCTCTATGGCTTGTGAGGCGACCATTACTGCGGTGCCAAAAATATCGCTGGCGGTCGCGCCGCGGCTGATCTCCCCGGCGGGCTTGCTGAGCCCGTTAAGGATGGGGCCGTAATTGCGGGTGCGAGTGAGCACATCCACCAACTTCAGCGCAATATTGGCCGAGTGGAGATCCGGAAAAATCAAAACATTGGCCTTACCTGCGACCGGCCCATCCACCTTCTTCGCCTGAGCGACCGCAATATCCAGCGCGGCGTCCACTTGCAGCTCACCGTCAATCTCCATCGGTATCCCAAGCGCACGCGCCTTGCTGCGGGCCAAGCCGGTAGCTGCTTTCATCTTGGCCACCGTCTGGTTTTTGCTGCTCACACTCTTGCTGGTGTAGCTGAGAAGCGCCACTTTTGGCGGCCTGTTTGTCAGATGGTAATTCAGTGCGGCAGTCGTCACTGCAATGTCGCAAAGTTGCTCGGAGCTGGGGTCGGGGATCACGGCGCAATCCGCCAGAAACAGCTCACGGTCCTTGCCAGTATCCGGGTCTTCCATATCCAGGATATTCAGCGAGGAAACGGTCGATATGTGGCTCTGCTTCGGGATAATCTGCAGCAGCGGACGCAGCGCACTGGAGGCCGAGCTGGTGGCACCCGAGACGATGGCATCGGCATGGGACATCGCCAGCATCAGCGTCGCGAAATAGTTGGTGTTCTCCAAATAAGCCTCGGCATCCTTGTCCCTCAAATCCTTGAAGCGCTGCATGCCTTTGAATTTGGCGATGAAGTTGGGCCATTCGTCACTGCGTTGGGGCTCAATGATGCGAATATGCTTCAAACTGATATCCAACTGCTCGGCGTGCGCTTTGATTTTAGCGCGTTCGCCCAGCAAGATTGGGATCCCCAGTCCGCGGGTGGCAAATTTCCGCGCGGCCTGAAGGATGCGCGGGTCGCTTCCCTCGGGGAAAACAACACGTTTGGGATGGCGCTTTAAGCGCTCGGCAAGCTTGGCAATAAGAGGCATGGGAGGTCGTTGGATCAAAGAATTTGTGGCGGGTGTCAATAGGCCCGTTGAATTCAGGCTACGGGTAACTGAAAGGAAGATCGCAAAATATACAATTGCCAAAATTTTTTACGGAGTAGTTTCTTGGGCTGGCAGAGCTAGCTGCTGTGTATGACAAAGAACTTTCGCAACATCGCCGTGATTGGCATCAGCACATTGGGATCCCGTGTCTTAGGGCTATTGCGGGATATTCTTATTTTTGCGGCTCTCGGCGCAAGTTTATGGAACTCGGCATTCATCCTCGCATTCACGCTGCCAAATTTGTTTCGGCGATTGCTGGGGGAGGGTGCGCTTTCATCTGCCGTGGTGCCCATCTTTACCGATGTATTAAAAAAGCGTGGCACCGAGGTAGCCTTCGAGTTTTTCAATCAGGTGCTGCTGCGGGTGGGCGTAATGTTGCTGGCCACAGTTACCGTCGGTATTGCACTACTTGCGCTGCTCAACGGTCTGGAGCTGTTGACTGGACGCTGGCAGCTGGGCGCTGACCTTTCAGTCATACTTCTGCCTTATATGATTTTCATTTGCCTGGCTGCCGTCATTTCAGCCGGCTTGAATGTGATCGGGCGATTTGCGGCGGCGGCTTGTACGCCAGTCTTGTTGAATCTTGCCATAATTGCCGCGCTCGGAGCGGGCTTCCTGCTGGGGAGTCGAGAGCAGCAGATCGTTTACCTTTTGTGTGGCGGGGTGCTTGTCGGCGGGCTCTTGCAACTGGCTCTGCCGGCCTGGGATTTCTTTCGCCAGGGATGGCGCCCGAAATTAGCGACGGAAAGCTCCGAGTTCGTCGAACAAGTCTGGCGCCTGTTTCTACCCGGATTGATGGGGGCGGCGATCTTGCAAATCAACATTCTGGTGTCACGCCTGCTGGCTTTTAGTCTGGATGATTCCTCGGTGTCCGTGCTCTACCTGGCCAGTCGGCTCACCGAGCTGCCGCTGGGGGTTTTTACTTTCGCAATTATAACGGTATTTTTTCCCTTACTCGCAAATGCGGTTTCGGATAAGGACCAAAAGCAGTTTGGGGCGTCATTCAATCAGGGCTCCCGGCTGATTCTAGCCATATCGATTCCCTCTGGTGTTGGCATGTTGGTGCTGGCCAGCCCGCTGATCGCTCTGCTCTTTAATTGGGGGAACTTTTCGATGCAGGATGTGGCGGCTACGATGCCCCTGCTGGCGATCTACGCCATCGGTTTGCCATTTTACTCCCTGGCAACGTTTGCGACCCGCGGACTACATGCTCGAAAAGATATGGTGACTCCGGTGCGCATCGCCGGGCTCTGCCTGCTTATCAATCTTGTCGCGGGCTATATCTTAATGCAGTTTGCCGGAGCTGCGGGTTTGGCCGCTGCTAATGTCCTGGCCGCAGCGGTTCAAATGGTCTTACTCTGGAGGGGGCTTTCCTTGCGAGTCGGTGAGATTCGAATCGGCGGCTTCATCAAGCCGCTACTTCAGATTAGCGCCGCCGCAATCCTAATGGCGCTGACGGTGGTCGCACTGCGCCTACTTTGCGAACAGGTGATTGCGTTGCCGAGTGTAAAGGTGATGAATGCCTTGCTAATCGGTTTGGGTGTCCCGGTAGGTGCGGTGGTTTATTTTGCCCTGCTAGCTCTTTTTCGCTTCGAAGATATGGCAGAGCTTAAAGCACTCATTTTCCGTAAAAAAACAGGGCTCGTCTAGGAATTATATTTACTAATACAAAAATTGCCCACAATAAGCAAAGGAATTTATGAAAGTTGGAGTCGTCAAAGAAATCAAGAAGCACGAGTATCGGGTAGGGCTTACCCCAGCGGATGCGAAATCATACATTGCCCATGGGCATTCCGTGCTGGCAGAGTCCTCAGCTGGTGCACAGGCAGGCTTCGCGGACGAGGCTTATACCGAGGTCGGTGTCACCATTCTCCCGAGTCCGGAAGCTGTGTTTGCCGAGGCGGACATGGTGGTCAAGGTGAAGGAGCCGCAGGTCAGCGAGTGCGAAATGCTGCGCCAGGGGCAGATACTCTATACCTATCTGCACCTCGCGGCCGAGGAACCACTGACTAAGTTGCTGCTGGAAAAACAGGTCAAAGCGGTCGCCTACGAAACGATTGAAGAGCACAAGACGCTGCCGTGCCTGGTGCCGATGAGCGAGATTGCGGGACGGCTCTCCGTGCAGGAGGGGGCCAAATATCTGGAAAAACACTATGGTGGCGGCGGCGTTTTACTGGGGGGTGTGCCGGGGGTGCGGCGGGGTAAAGTCGCGATTATCGGTGGCGGCGTCGTGGGCACCAACGCCGCCAAGATCGCCGTCGGCATCGGCGCCGATGTCACCATACTGGATGTCAATGCCCGGCGGTTGGCCTATCTGGACGATATTTTCGGCTCCTCCATCAGCACGCTCTACAGCACGGAAGCCAACATTGAGAAGGTGTTGGCGGAGTGTGATGTGCTCATCGGGGCGGTGTTGATCCCCGGTGCGCGTGCGCCGCGGCTGGTTC
The DNA here is from genome assembly GCA_003566795.1 of Puniceicoccaceae bacterium. Classification (GTDB taxonomy): domain Bacteria; phylum Verrucomicrobiota; class Verrucomicrobiia; order Opitutales; family Coraliomargaritaceae; genus Coraliomargarita_B. Next base: position 10,936 of record PXBU01000005.1, read on the forward strand.
GGCGTGAGCACCTGTCGCTGATGCGCCCCGGCTCGGTCATTGTCGATGTGGCGGTGGACCAGGGGGGGTGTATCGAGACGATTCATCCTACCACCCATGATGATCCGGTATACATGGTGGATGGAATCCTGCACTATGGCGTGGCCAATATGCCCGGTGCGGTTGCCCTGACCTCGACGCTGGCCCTGACTGGCATCACCCTGGCCTACGGTCTGCAAATCGCAGATTCGGGACTGGAGCGGGCCGTCCTCAAATCCCGGGCCATCGCCACCGGGGTAAATACATACGCAGGCAATATCACCTGCAAGGCGGTCGCCGAAGCCCATGGCCTGCCATATACACCGATTAAAGAATTGATTGCCTAGCTAATCAAACAATGACCGACCCCAGGTAGACGGTGAATCAGCTAAGGTTGCTCAGCGATAGATTTCCAGAAACTCTCTTTTTTGTTTGCTATGAGCCGTAAATGGCTGTCGAGTCATACTTGGCCGGGTCCTATGCAACGCTGGACCAACAAACCCCGTCAGGCCCGGAAGGGAGCAGCGGTCGTTGGATCCTCGTGTGCCGTAGGGTGCCTGGCCACTTTTGTATCTACACGAAATGCCTCGCGACTGGAACAGTGCTTGCGCTACTCGCCTGTCGATAGCGGTTTCCGCCTTGCTGGGTCGTGAGCGGAGGTAAGTTTGCGAAGGGGACGGTGCGCGGTGCCTGCTGGATGGACTCGCGGCAGGCTTGTTTGAGCGCCATCCAGCGGTCCCAGTCGTAATCGGGGGCATGGGCGATATGAGTGCGCAAGCTGCGCCATTCGAGTTGGGCGCGTTCGATATCGCCCCAGCTCAATTCATCATCAAGATATTCGGAGACCTGACGACGGCGCATGTCGATCGCGTAGAGGATCTCGCTGGCACCCTCGCCATAATCCTCCGGCAGGCCACGGCGCAGATACCCGGGGATGTCGATCAATCCATAACAATCGCGGCAAAAACTGGTGAGTGGACGCCCGGCCAGTGCCAGTGCATGGAAGCGGTGCCCGGCACGAAGATTGGCCAAGTCGTAAATCAATTCATCGATTGGATAATTCTCGGCCTCCAATCCGGCGGCGATGGCAAAGCCCTCGCCCTGATTGAAGAAAGAAACGATGCTACCACGGCGGGTCGGCTTTGCCGATTGGTCGATCAGGCCCAGGTGGAACCATTGTTCGGCGATCGACTGACTGATGCTGAAGCTTCCGGTATTTTTCTGCGAATGCTTACCCGTGCCGTGAATCTCACGGCTGCGCTCAATCGGGTTTAGCAGCGCTTTACCATGGCGGTCCTTATAAGCGTGAATCTGCGCTTCGCTGTAGTCCAAGTGGGCGCAGAGATGATTGCCACTGGTTTGCAGTTCGACCAATCGTCCGCCGCGGGCCAATCTCGAAAGCTGGGGTTGGATTCGCTTTTCGATGGCTTCCAGACTCCAGAATTTCGGGACATTTGGCTTCTTACCTGCGCTACGCGCTTCCTCGCGCAGGGATTTGAGCAGCCATTTCGCCAGCCTGAGCTTGTTTTTGTCCGGCTCTTCGGGGAACTGGGCGATCGGCACCTTGAGTCCATAGCGCTTGCTTTGTCCCTGCCCAAACTTCCACAGCGTGCCCAAACGCAGGCTGGAGAGAACCTTGGTGCTTGAAAGCGCGGGCAACCACTGGCCTTTTTCCAGTTGGAGGCAGTCCTTGAGCGGAAAAAGCACGGCTGCGCGCTTCCGCTCCCAGATGCCTTCGCTATTTCGGAATTCGCGCACCATGCCGCCGGATAAAACCTGCTCCACTGGTTTGGGCTCCGCTGTAGTCGCCGGCTTGCTGGCGCGTTGACGGAGGAAATTCTCCAGCCCAAGTGCAATTTTGCCAGTGGTAAAGAGGCGGGCGGTGAGTCGGCGGGTGGCGGCGAGAGGGGATTCGCCGCGTTCGATGGCGATTTGCAATACCGCCAACAAAGAGGGCCAGTCCAGGCGCTCTTCGCGCTTGAGCTTAAGCGGTCGCGCCTCGGATAGACGCGGGGCACCACTGGTATGCAGGGCATAGCCACGTTGATCCAAGCCGCGGCGGCCGGCGCGTCCAAACATCTGCAATAGCTCATCGGGCCGGAGTTGTCGATGTGCTTCGGCTACCCGATACTCATTATCCGAGACCAAAACGGAGCGCATGGCGAAGTTGATCCCGGCGGCCAGGCCTGTCGTGGCGACGATGACTTTAAGCTGGCTGGCTTTGGCCAGTGGCTCGATCAGGGCGGCGCGCTGGGCATAGCTCATGCCACTATGGTGAAAGGCGATTCGTTGCTTCAGGCAGGCAGTCAGGCGTGGCCCCGCAATCGTTTTTTGCTCTGCGGTCAACACGATGGCATCCGGCTCTTGCAGTTGTTGGCACAATTGCCAGGCCAGTGCCTCGGCGGCCTTGCGCCTCGGTGCGAAGATTAAAATCGGGCCGAGCACGGCCTCAAGCACGCGTGCAATGTAGCGCGGCCAGCGCCCCTGGATGTTGCTGCGGGGCGGGAGCTTGGGCAGCGCGTCCAGCAACACTTCTTCCAACGGCACTGGTCGCTCGCGGTGCTTCACCAGTTGGACCGATCGCTGACTACGGGTGAGCCATGCCTGCACATCGCCGGGATTCGCGACACTGCCACTGAGTAACAGCAGGCGGGTCTCTAGTGGTGCCATAGCCAGCGCAAGTTCGTAATTCTTGCCGCGGGCGGGATCAGCCAGCATCTGGTATTCGTCGACCACCAGCAGTTCGGGGCCTTGGCCGAGCATGAGACGCCGCTTCTGCGTTTCGAGCGTAGCCACAATCACCGGCGCATCCGCGTTATAGGAGAGATCACCAGTCTCGATCCCAACTCGCCAACCGCGCGCCGACCACTCGCGAAATTTGTCGTTGGCCAGTGCCCGCGTCGGTACGGTATAAACGCAGCGGCGGAAAACTCCCTGTTCCACCAGCAGCTCAAAGATGTAGGTCTTCCCGCTACCGGTCGGCGCAGTCACGATCACGTCATGCTCCGCAGCCAACAGGTTAACGGCGCGCTGCTGCCAGAGATCTGGCACCATGAGCTGAGTTGCAAGAGAGGACACCCCCATAGACTCGCCTTGAATGGCATAGGTGTAAAGTCAGCAGCAACAAACTTATCATCCCGAATTTCCTGATCTGATACCAAGGAACGGTATAAAATATAGGGACAGGTAAAAAATATGTTGACATTGTTCCTGGGAGACCATGGGGTGTGGTGTAATAAATTTAAAAACTATGAGGACACGTCGCTTGAAAGTATCTGGGAGGGATGCCTGCTACCATGTGATGACTCGCACGGTGAATGGTGAGCGTTTGTTTGAGGATCGTGAGAAGGAGGTGCTGCGTAAGATGATCTGGCAGGTGGCGGACTTCTGTGGGGTGCAGGTGCTGACCTA
>PXBU01000057.1 GCA_003566795.1 Puniceicoccaceae bacterium
ACGCTTCAACCAGCGACTTCGGCGATACCGCCTTATACGATGGCTGCAACACTCGATACCGGGCCCGTGGCTAACGGTTACCCGGGCGGGATTCCCACCCGCTCGTCATCAAACCATTTCCAGTCCGCAGGTTCACCGATTTGTTATTTGCTGGTCGAATTCACCGCACGTTTCATGCTTCATCACCACTTCGTCGCTTGGCGGCGCGGCGAAGTGAACTGTGAATGTAAGTCTTCACAGAATGCCTCTCACCGTCTGTAAGATACCGTCGTATGATTCCGACCCATCGCTTCGTGATGTCTCCGAGGCTGCCCACGACACCAAGAGCTCCGATTGATGTTACGCCTGCGGAGAAGCCGAGAATGCCACACACGACTGAGAGAATGGCGAACTTCCCCGGACGTCCATCACGTCGCAGAGTCTGAAACAAAGTAGGGTACGCCTGATCAATCTTGGCGTGAATCAGCTCCTCCTCGATTTCGTCGCCATCGGATTTGACGGTCGCAACGATGGACTCGTACGTCCCTATGAAGTCGATCCATTCACCGTGAGAACTCAAATCAGCGACGATTCCACAAGCATCGGCCCATGGTAGCTTTAGTAGAGTTCTCTGCATGTCCTTTCCGATAAGATATTCCATCGAAGTCCAGAATACATTGGGGTCGTAGGGGTCGAGGACACCGTCAAGCAGTCTACTCAACAGCGGAACCCGCAATCCTGGACCATGGTGTGACTCCCAGTGAAGAATATGTAGCCTATCAAAGACTGGGCCGAGAGTTCTGGGGTCCAGTCCCTCGTTGACCAAGAGCCCCATCAATGAGTCCACACTACACAGCATTCGCTTGGTGATCGTACGGTCTACGAGTTTCTTAATCAAATCGTCAAACTTATAATCTGGATACTGACCCCGATTTCGGAAAATCAGACCATAGAGCGTTTCGCCGGTGAAAGTCCGCTTCTTCAAGTCTCGACGCACAGCTTGGCGAAAGCGGTCGTCACGGCTCCACGAAATCCCGTGTACGGCATTCTCGGCCGTAAACCTCTCGTCGAGGTGCGCACTATCGCTGATGAGCCGATCGCCATGCCTGGCGTATTGATGCAACTCAGGAATATCGGTTGTGCTCCTGATTCGAGCTTCCCGTTCGAGCTTTGCCTTTCGGTCAAGTATGTAATTCTCAACGTCGGGAGAATCACCAAGTATCAAATGCAGGTTCGGCGGTCTTAGTAGTTGATTCTTCCCGCCAATAATGTTCTCATGTGCGTCTGCAGACTGCCAGATGTAAGCGGGGTGGACAACAACCTGCTTCCGGAGAAGCAGATATGCCAGGAGGGCGCTGCGAGCTGCGTGCCGATTCTCAATTCGCAGCGCATCGTCGTCTGCCTCTGCCCAGAATATTCGGTCGGATATGCGCTCTGCCATTTCACGCCGTAGAGTCTTCCGTAGCGACTCGTTGATGGACCACTTCCAACACTGAATGAAGGCTTTCGTGGGTCGAGTGAGCGAAAACCCTCCCACTATTCAGTTCACCGAATCCGAGCGAAACAGGATGATCGTCGGCGTCAACACAAACACCGACCATCTCTGGGAGTACTCCACGTGCCACGCGTAAACGGTCCTCCCTGTTATCGATATAGATGGGGCCTGCATTCCGCTCAGGCAGCATCTTTTCTTTCACAACCTTCCAGTAGTCGGGCTCCCCTTTGTTGGTCTTACAACGGTCAACCGTGAAGATCTCTGAGAAATAGTCTTGCTCTATTTCGGAGATCGCGAGTTTGAACTCGACGACCCAACGTGTCGCATCGGAAACCAGCCACACGGGGCCTATCTTGCGCGCTGCTTCGATTGCATCATCCGTGCCTGAAAACTTCTTGAGAAGATGACTCGATGAGCGGTGCGCTTTGCGCCAGAAATCCCCTAGATTAAGTGATTGGCAGTGGTATGAGTAGTCGTGCCACCGAGCGTGGTGGCGATGTGCTTCCAGTGTCGTTTTCCAGATCACCTCGGCGTCCGGCTCGGCGATACCGCGTTCAGTGGCCAACTGTTGGATGATGTGGCTGGTCACCGCTCTTTCGAAATCGACGTTGTCAACGAGTACGCCATCCAAGTCAAATAGTACGGGAATATGAAGCGTCATTTCTGACCTTTCATCAGCTTCGCCGGATTCGAGGGGTGTTTTGTGGATGGTTTGTGCAAATAACTTCAACAATTAACCCGCCAGCACTCCCTGATAAAGTGAATATCGGCGGGATTATCAGCGGGTTGGTAGATTTTATCACCAGATTGACCTCGAGGAATCGCCGTGGTTTACAAACTGGTGATAAATCCTAAACTAACCGGATTGTGCCGGATTCTGGCAGGGCTGTCTATAACCGGAATGGTTTTGTTGTCGTCTTATTATGGGTGGTATTTGGCAATGAGTGTTGGCGAGTTTCAGCGACGGCCGCAGGGGGCTAAGTAGGCTCGGAACGACTTGAAGTATTTACCATTGTGGGTGCGGATTTCGCACACGACTGATCCGCCCAGCATCATCTTATCGACCGTCAAGCAGCCCCGCCCCCTGGGTAAAGTGGGTGCGTTTCGTGCGTTTGTGGATCCCCAACACCGTTGAACAACAACCGATTTTCGGGTACGATCCACCTGTTCATCGGCTCCGCCGTGTGATGCGGATGCAGGACATCCTCAGTCGAGGGGCCGGTCGCATTTTGAACAAGGGTACCCCACCATGGCAAAAAAACCGGACACCGAACTGATCATCCCGGACGAAGATGCGTTCGATTACAGCCAGCTCGCAGCCGGCGAGGCCAAAAAGCTTCGCGCGACGGCGGAACGGATCCGGGACAAGGTCAAGAAGAGCTTTGCGAACATCGTCGAGATCGGCAGGGAGCTGCAAGAGGTCAAAGAATCGCTCCCGCACGGCCAGTTCGGGCCTTGGCTTAAAACCGAATTCGGCTGGGGGGAGCGTAACGCCCGCAATCTCATGGCCGTTGCCGACTGCTTCCATGGCAAAACGGCAAACTTTGCCGATTTGAGCGTGGACCCTTCGGCAGCCTACCGGTTGGCGTCACCATCCACCCCCGAAGAATTACGGACACAGGCGATCCAGAAAGCGGAAGCGGGGGAGCATGTGAGTTTTACGTGGGTCAAGAAGATGCTTGAGGAGGCCCCCGAACAGAGCAGCGAGTCGCCTCCGCGGGTGACGTTGGACACGCTGCAAAGTCGTGTCAAAGGGTCGCTGAACCGGTACCTGGAAAAATACGACGAATCGGATCGAGCGGCTTACGCCAAGGTTCTGCGAAACTACGCGGACAGCATCGACCCCAA
>PXBU01000318.1 GCA_003566795.1 Puniceicoccaceae bacterium
CAACGCGAAAACATCGTTCGCAACCGGATTTAATCTTCCCAACCCCTGGAGGGCGTGGCTCCGTCCACGCCGCCGGTCGATCGGCCATCGGTCGGCGTTGAGTCAATTATGCGACGACTAGCAAGTAATATTTTAATGACTGACCCTTACGGCTCGAACCGCATTCTGGCTCAGTGACTTTGGGGTTGTCGGAGATCTGGAGCCGGGTATCATGAAGAAGAAGGCGGATTCACGCTCCTTTCGAGATTACAAAACTTTGATGAACAAGAAACAACAGCCAGAAAGCTTGATGATGTCCTACGGGTACAAACCCGAACTCTCTGAGGGAGCTATCAAGCCGCCGATCTTCCAGACGTCCACCTTCACCTTTAAAACCGCGGAAGAGGGCAAGGCCTTTTTCGAGGTTGCCTACGGGCTTAGGGAACAGTCTGAAAATGAGGAACAAGGCCTCATTTACAGCCGTATCAACAATCCCGATCTGGAGATTCTTGAAAACCGGCTGACATTGTGGGACGAAGCCGAAGAGTGCGCCGTTTTTGAAAGCGGTATGTCGGCGATCAGCACGGTCTTCCTCGAATTCCTCACACCGGGGGATTTACTCCTGGTGAGCGCCCCCCTTTATGGAGGAAGCGATCACTTTGTAAGCAAGATCCTTCCTAAGTTTGGTATTCATGCGGTGGGCTTTCACGTGGGCCAGTCCAAAGACGAGATCATAGATATCGTTGAAGCCTCCGGAATGGCCGACCGGTTGGCGATGATCCACATCGAAACCCCGGCCAATCCTACGAACGATCTGATCGATATCGCGGGATGCCGCGTGGTGGCCGACCATTTCAGCACTTCGGAGAAACGCGTGTACCTGGCGGTCGACAACACCTACCTCGGTCCGATCTGGCAGCACCCGCTTAAACACGGCGCCGATCTCGTGATTTACTCGGCCACCAAATACATCGGTGGACACAGCGATGTCATCGCCGGGGCCTGCCTCGGCACGAAACAATTGATCAAAAGAGTGAAAGGCTTGCGCACCTTTCTCGGCAACATGGCCGGTCCCTGGACAGGATGGCTCCTGATGCGCAGCCTGGAAACGCTCAAAGCCCGCATGGACCTCCAGGCGACCAACGCCAAACACGTCGCGCAGATGCTCAACAACCACCCAAAGGTAGGCCGCGTCTATTACCTGGGGAATCTCACCGAGCAGAAGAATCCGGACCAGTACCGCATCCGCGAAGAGCAATGCCTCAGCAATGGAGCGATGCTTGCGTTCGACATCGACGGAGAAGAACCCGCCGCTTTTCGGTTTCTCAACGCCTTGCGATTGATCAAACTAGCCGTCAGCCTGGGCAGCACCGAAAGTCTGGCTGAGCATCCAGCCACCATGACTCACGCCGACGTCGACGAATCAGTGAAGGCAGCCTTAAACATCACCCCCAGTATGCTGCGCCTCTCCGTCGGAGTCGAAAACTGGCAGGACCTATGCGACGACATCGAACAAGCACTGGCAAAAGCCTGACCGGAAGTCAGACGCAAAATTCAAGGGATACAAGGGCGAAACATGTTACAGAAAACCCAGTGCGCTGAATTGTAACATGTTTCGCCCTGACCCCGTCTGCCCTCCGCTGTCGTCGCCGATCTACAGGGGAGCTACGGGGTCAGGGATAGCATGCCAGTAATTCTCAAAAAATACTAAGACACTAGCCCTGGTCCCCCGTAGTATACCCAAAATCGGCATCACTTCATAGGGGGACGCCGAGCGGACGCTTACCGCCGATCACCTTCGCAGTCGCAACAGTTGTGATCATAGGCGCGCTCACCATCGCTGTTGGGAAACTCCCCCGCCTGCCTTTCCGTTTGAACCCCTTCCATCCCTCCGTGCCGCCGGTGACGAAGGTTGAAATATAGAAGGGCTGCCGAGCTTCGGGTGCGCAAGTCGAATTTTTAGAAAGGCTTGCTCGCCACAATCCCGCTCGCACTCGTGCGAACTTCAACTCCCTCCATGCCGCCCGGCTGGATGCCCGTGATGATGTAGGTTTCCCCCGCTTTCGTCGGAAAGCGGATGCCCCGCGTGTCCGAGCCAAAGCTCAGGCGGCAATCACCACCCGAGCCGGACGCCACCGCCACGCGGGTCGGCACGCCATTCTCCCACTCGATGTCCACCGTGAAATCCCCACGCGCCCGCAGACCGTGGACGTGGCCATTGGCCCACGCGGATGGCACGGCTGGCAGCAGGTCGATCACCCGCGCTCCGGTCGCTCCCCGATGGCTTTGGATCAACATTTCCGCCACCCCGGCGGTGAATCCGAAATTCCCGTCCATCTGAAATGGCGGATGCGTTCCAAAAAGATTTGTCAGCGTGCTCGCGCGGATCAGCTCATTCACATTCTCGAATGCGGTGTCGCCATCGCGCAGGCGTGCGAACGTGTTGATCACCTTCGCACGGCTCCAGCCGGTGTGGCCGCCGCCATGTTGCAGACGGCGGGCCACGGTTTTTTCCGCCGCCTCGAACAACTCCGGCTGATCCGGTGTGATCGATTCGAATGGATGCAGGCCGAGCAAATGCGAGATGTGCCGGTGCCCCGGCTGGGCCTCTTCGAAATCCTCGATCCACTCCATGATCGTGCCGTCCGCCCCGATCTGGTGGTCCGCGATTCTCGGCATCGCCTCCTTCAACCGCTCGCGCAGCGCCTCGTCCACGCCGAGGATTTCCGAACCCTGGATCACCCGGTCAAACACCAGTCTCGAGAGGACATTGTGATACGTGCTCCCCTTCGTGATGCGGATTTTTTCTCCGGATTCCGGGTCCACGAACTCATTCTCCGGGCTGGTCGAGGGGATCGCCAGCAGCCGTCCGTCCTCGTCTTCGTAAAGGTAATCCAGCAAAAATTCCGCCGCCCCCTTTAAAAGCGGATACGCATCCTCGCGCAGAAATCGCTCGTCACCGGTAAATTCGTAATGCCGCCACCACGTCAACGCAATCCACGCACCCGGCATCGGATCAAGCGGTCCGTTGATGAACTGCGAGCGCTGGCCCGACGCCGCCGGGGTGATGCGCCCGAAGACGTTCGACGCATGAAACACCACCCAGCCGTTCGCACGATACAGCCGTTGCGCGCTCTCGCGCCCGCGTTCCGCCGTCAGCGTGAACCAATCGTTCAATGACTCCATGGTCTCTTCGAGATTGCAGACCTGGGCCGGCCAGTAATTCATCTGCAAGTTGATGTTGAGATGGTAATCCGCCATCCAGGGCGCCCACATGTGGGTGTTCCAAATGCCCTGCAAATTGGCGGGCAGCCGCCCGGGCCTGCG
>PXBU01000260.1 GCA_003566795.1 Puniceicoccaceae bacterium
CCGTGAGATAATCGCTAGGGTTTGCTTTCAGTGCATGGATATAATAACTCATGGCAGTTTCTGCATCATCTTTGTATTTTGCAAAGATATTGCCCATCAGTAGTAAAGCCCAACCATTCTTCTGATCCCAGCGCAAAGCATCTATCAAACAATTAATGGCTTCATCCTGATCCCCTTCTTCTGACAATATCTGCCCCATTATGCGATGATATTCCGAATTTGCAGGATTCTTTTCAATCAAACTTTTTACCAGGGGCTTGGCTTCTGAGAAACGGCCATTCTCGCACAGAGCAACTGCTTTCTTATAGTCCGCTTCCTGCAAAAGGATGACGGGTGCACCGATCTCAATAATAATTAATCCTTCCTTTATAGAAACATTGGGTTTGAATGCTTCCCAGGTGTAATATTTACTAATCTCTTCAATTAATTCCTCTTCAGTTTTCCCTTTTGCCGCAGGAAACAGCTCATAAAGAAACTCGTTGATGGGGTGGATGATGGTCATGAATGATGGTATTAATGCTGTAATAGTAATAACGGGGGCAAAGGTAATGGATATTTGAGAATTGGGTTGTAATAAAGCAACCCCACCAAGGACAATAAGACTAGACAGTATTGGTGGGGTGGATGCAATTTAGTGTCACTTTGAAATCTAATCGTTATATCAAAAAAGTCTTTCTTGCTTATAATTCATTGCAAAGTCGAATGCTTTCTGTAATGTTTTTTCTCCAATTCCTTTGTAACTAACCAAGCTAACCATTGAATAAATCTCTGAACTGTCTAAAACATCATTAATTTTCCTTAAATATTGAGGTTGTATACCTGTGGCAGCCTTAATCTCTTGTTGAGATAATTCTTTCCATTTTCTTTTAAAAGTCTCAAATAAATCGTCCGGAGCATCAGGCGCATAGTCATAAACCTCAATCGGAATATCACACTTGGATAGATATTTAATCATTAGTAGTTTTACTTCTTCTCTATCTAAACCACCATTGTGAGTTCCTAGTAAAGGGAATGCAATTGAAGTTACGCCTTTTGCCTTGTATGTTTCAGTAAACTTAATTAAGCCTTTCTCAACGTATTCCATTTTGCTAGGGTATTTCCAATGATATTTTGTTGGGAAGTTTAATACCCATGGAGCATTTGGTTGTTGATTGTATAGCCAGATTTTACCTATTCCGATATGCTTTTCATCACAATGTTTTTTATAAATATCAAACATTAAAGGATATCGTAGCTTAAAGACCAGCGCAATACCCTTACCCATTACTCCAACGCAATTAACAGTATTTACAATTGTTTGTGCCTTAGAGTTAAAAATGTTCCCTCTTATAAATTTTAGATTTTCCGGAATGCGAACAATAGATATTGTTTTTGCTTCTCCATTAATACCTCTAATCTTTTTAAGTAAGGAAACATACCGGTCATGGTACTTTGGTGAAAACTGCAATAATTTTAAATCATCATTGAATGTTTTCTCCTCATTTTGGTAGCTAAATAGATACTCAAGGTATTTAAGACCACCTGCATCTCTAGTGTAACTAGCAACATCGCATTGGTAATAAACAGACAATAAATAAAAAAACAAACTAGTATTAACTCCTGATTTATAACTCTGCTCAACGATATTCAACCATGCATCATCCAAAGACATTTTATTCTGAATATACAATCCCAATGAATCATCATTCAACAATGCTTGAAACAACAAAAAATTATCATCAGAGATATTTAAATCTTGCTTATTCTCTGAAATAAGATTTATTGTTTCTTTGTTTTGATTGTCTCTATTACCCTTTTTATATGCGATTGGTTTGCCAATATCATGAATTATCAAAAATAGACTGAATACTTCTTTATCAATCTCAGAAAAACCTTCAGAAAAGTATTTCTCAAATTGATTTAACACATTTAAAGTGTGATTTCTGATAGTATAATGACGTACTTGTGTATTAAACAATACTTCAAAAGCCGGAACTTTTTCACAAACATTTGTTATTCTCTCTATTCCATTCATTCAGTTAGCTTTTATATATTAACCATTGTCGATTAGATTCATCAAAAAACTTGACTTCAATATCCTTAACTGATTTAGAAAATTTTATGTCTGGATATGCTATAATTTGTCCTGCTTCTTCCTTTAAAATAGTACCATCTATTATCTCTATTTCCATATTGTTATTGTGTGATATTGAGAAAAATGCAGAATCTCCATACTCTGAATAGATTGAAACACTTTCATCATTTGTTTCGATTCTCAATTTCCTGTTGCCTCGATGATATGTGTCATCCCCATCCGCATGTATCTTTTTGCAGATTGGGTTGTTTTCTCCAACAAACTCTTTCAATAGATTAGCCTGTTCATTATCATAACAAATTATTTCTAATGAATTTAATTCTGAAAAATCAAGCTCATCTTCAACTAAAAATTCTTGCTGAGAATATTGTTTATAGTTTTCAAAATCTTTTACACTTGAATATAGAAAATCTGTATTGATGGAGTTTGGATTTTCGGACACTTTCTCAACCCTAGCCCAGTTTGTTTGCATATTTCCTGTGCTATAATAGCATTTATGAGCTATTTTGAATAAAACTTCTTTCAAATCAAACTTAAAAAATACAGGCATCGGACATTTGGGTAATCCAAGATTTTTTGCTTGTGGGTAATAAGTTTTCCATTTACTAAAATGTTGACCATAATAAGTCCATTGTTTCAGGTAACCAGAGGATGAATCATGCCCTAAGCATTCATTGTAAAATTGTGTTGGAGTCTTTGGTCGGAAATAGAATCTTGCAAATGGGTGGGCAGTGTCTCGTCTCTCTACAAGATTGCCTGCTGCATTTGCAAATTTTCCATCTGCTTTATATCTACTTAATATTTTTCGTTCTTTGATGATATTAATCGCAGTGAACAAATGAGCGTAATGATAAATGTGGGGTGTTCTGTCAAATTTTTCTAAAAACTCAACACAATTAAATTCTGCCTGATATTTTCTTAATGAATTTTCAAGCTTGTCGATAATTTTTGGGTTTTGTCCCAATAATTGCCAATCCCATTTAGACCGAAATTTTTCGACTAGTTCTTCCGTAAAATCTATATCGACTGATTGAGATACCTGCGACCAATCTATAACATCAACAAATGGGCTAAGAATTTCTTCGGTAATGACGAAATCTTTTCTATGGTTAATAATTCCCCAATTCAGACTGCTTTTGAACTTTTTTAGGGTATCGATTGAAATATTAAACTTTGCTGACTGTGAAATAACATCCCAATCTAAATAGTCACGGTACTTTTCGAGAAA
>PXBU01000257.1 GCA_003566795.1 Puniceicoccaceae bacterium
ACCGGCCCCTTAGTTAGTCATCCATGCTGCAATATATCCGCATCAAAAATCTCGCATTGCTGGACGAGGTCAGGCTGGAGTTTGACCCCGGATTCACTGCGGTGACCGGTGAGACGGGTGCCGGGAAGAGCGTCTTGCTGGGTGCGCTCAGCTTGCTCTCCGGTGCGCGCACAGATAAATCACTGATCCGGCAGGGGCAGGACCAGTTGGAGGTGGAGGCCGCGCTCTATTTTGAGGACTGCGCGGTGATCGATAGTATGTTGGAGTTAGCTGGTCTGGCTGCTTGCGAGGACGGGGTGCTGTTGCTCTACCGCAGCATCCATCGCAGTAAGATGCCGCGGGTGCAGATCAATGGGCAGATGGCTACGCTCAATCAGTTGCAGTCGCTGGGTGAGTCCTGGATTGATTTTCACGGACCCGGAGAGCCGCAGAAGTTGTTTCAGGAGAAGCGCCAGCTGGAAATGTTGGATGCCTATGCGGGCAACCAAAACAGTCTGGAAAAATACGCGACCAGCTACCGCGCTTGGCGGGAAGCCTTGCAGGCGATCACCGAGCTTGAGGCGAGTGAGCGCCTGGACGAGGACGAGCTGGATTTTGTCCGCAAACAAATTGCCAAGATCGATGCCGCCGAGGTCGATGAAGCTTCGATTGAGCAGCTGGAGCGCGACTACAGCCGCATGGCGAGTGCGCAAGAATTGGCGGCGCTGGCGGTGGAATGCGCCGAGGGGATCGTCGGCGAGCAGGGGGTGAATGATCAATTGATGACGGTGGTGGGCCGGATGCAGGCACTGGCCGAGCTGGATGTGGACTCGGAGGCACTCTTGGAGCGGGCCAGGAGCTTGCAGATCGAGTTGCAGGATCTCGGCGCCGAGGTGGAGCGCATGGCGGGAGCTTTTGACTTCGAACCGGAGGAGGTGGAAGCGGTCAATGAGCGCATGAACCTGTGGCAGGAGCTGCGCCGGAAGTATGGCGGCAGTGTGGATGCCGTGTTGGCTAAGCGGCAGGAGCTGGCCGACAAAATTGCGATTCAAGGAGATATTGAGGGCGCGCTGGCGACCAAGCGCGAAGCCGCCGCCAAGCAGGAGCAGGAGCTGGTCAAGGCCGCCGCACAACTGACCAAGGCACGCCAAAAGGCCGCCAAGTCCCTGGGCGAAAAAGCGGCCAAGCTGCTACAAGCGCTCGGATTTAAGAAAGCCAAGCTCGGGATCGAGGTGCTGGATAGCGGCAAGTTACATGAGCGCGGCAACAGTCATTGCCGCTTCGTCTTTGCGCCGAACGCCGGGCAGGAGCTGCTGCCGCTGAACAAGATCGCCTCCAGTGGTGAGACCGCCCGCGTGATGCTGGCACTCAAGACGGTGCTGGCCGAGGCGGATGCCACGCCACTGCTGGTCTTTGACGAGGTGGACGCCAACGTGGGCGGCGAAGTCGGGCGGGCGGTCGGTGCCGAGCTGGCCCGGTTGGCGGGGGAGCATCAGGTGCTGTGCGTGACGCACCTGCCGCAGGTGGCCTCGGTGGCGCAAAACCATTTTGTCGTCACCAAGTCGCAGGGCGACCGCTCGACCTCCGTGCAGATTGAGTCGATTCACAGTGATAACGACGCCCGGCTCAGCGAGATCGCACGCATGCTCGGTGACCGCAGTTCCGCTTCGGCACGTGCCCATGCAGCCGAGCTGTTGGGTTAAGCTTGGGCTTAAAATTTCTATCGCATTGTGAGGAATTGCGCCTAAACATCATACCTTTCAGTAGTTTTTCTAACGACGCAAACGCATGATATATGGACTAGGTAGAGGTGCACTCCGAGCAGTGCACGAGCTGGGGGAGATCAGCCTGTTTGGGCTCTCCTCGCTGCTGGGCTTTGGTCGTCAGCGGCATCGTGCGGCCAAGTTAATCACTGCGATCCATGAGATCGGGGTGCGCTGTGTGCCGATTGTCGCCACGGTGGGGCTCTTCACTGGTTTGGTAATGGGCCTGCAGCTTTACTACACGCTGGTGAAGTTTGGTGCTGAGTCGGCCTTGGGGACGGCGGTGGCACTCTCGCTCATTCGTGAGTTGGGTCCGGTGTTGACGGCCTTGATGGTCGTCGGGCAGGCCGGTTCGGCCATGGCCTCGGAGCTGGGCATCCAGCGCAACGACGAGCAGGTCGACGCCTTGCAAACGATGGGTATCGACCCCAGGGGTTACCTGGTCGGGCCGCGCCTGGTGGCGGCGCTGATCTGCTTCCCGATGCTGACAGCGGTCTTTGACCTGATCGGGATTTTCGGCGGCTATCTCACCGGTTCGGTTTTGCTGAATGTGGATGCCGGGGTGTATTGGAACCGGGTGTTTGAGAGCGTCAGCTGGGCGGATGTGCAGGGCGGCTTCGTCAAGGCACTTGTCTTTGGGCTGCTCACCATCTCCATCTGCGCTTACCGTGGCTTCAACACGCATCGCAAGGCCTCCTTTCCCGGCGTGCGCGGCGTGAGCGAGTCGGCTACCCGCGCCGTTGTTTGGTCCAGTGTCTCCGTGCTGGCGGCGGACTATTTAATCACTTCATTCCTGCTCTAAAGATATGGAAGCGATTTTAAGCATACAGGGGTTGAAGAAGCATTTTGGTGACAACAAGGTGCTGGATGGCGTCGATCTGGAGGTTTCCAAGGCCGCCGTCACCACCATCATTGGCAAGAGTGGTATCGGCAAGTCGGTGCTGCTGAAGTGTATCGCCGGACTGATGGCACCCGACGCCGGGCGCATTGCACTGAACGGGCAGCCCATCAGCTGGGAGCGTGCCTCGGATGGCGGCACGCACTGCTTCAGCTACATGTTTCAAAATAACGCGCTCTTTGACTCCCTGACAGCTTTTGACAACATCGCGTTGCCGCTGCGGGAAACCACCAGGATGAAGGCCAAAGAGGTGCAGGAGCGGGTCGAATCGATATTGGAAAAAGTCGAACTGGAGGACGCCGCAGGGCGTTATCCCGGCGAGCTTTCCGGCGGGATGCAGAAGCGGGTCGCCTTGGCCCGTGCCTTGGTGACCAAGCCGGATCTGGTATTGTTTGACGAGCCGACTACCGGTCTGGATCCCGAGCGGAAATTCAGCGTGTTTGAGATGATTGCGGACTACCGTGAGCGCTTCGGCTTCTCCGCGCTGCTGGTCAGCCACGACATCCCCGAGGTGTTTGAGGTGAGCGATCACGTGGCCTGGCTGGATGAGGGCCGGATCAAGTTCTTCGGCGAGCCGGACCAGCTGAACGCCGAAGCGGAGACCGCGCTTGCGGGATTTTTAAATAAGGCTAACTACGGTCGGAAAAAATAAACCAACGAGAACCCAATACTTATGAATAACCGCACCATCGAATTTTCAGTCGGCTGCTTTGTGCTGGTCGGTCTGGTGGCTGTTCTTTACCTCGCACTCCAAGTGGGCAGTGCTCAATTTTTCAACAAGGACAGCTACGAGCTACAGGCGCGTTTCAGTAGTGCCTCCGGAGTCAACCCCGGCAGCCGCGTCGAGATCGCAGGTGTGCGGGTCGGCACGGTCAAGGAGATCGTTCTGAGCGATAATTTTTACGCCATAGCGACATTTCAACTGCCAAAGGCCCTTGAATTGGACGATGACACCATCGCATCCATCAAGACGGCAGGCTTGATTGGTGACCGATTTATTCAGCTCAATCCGGGTGGCTCCGGTTTCCCGCTGGAGCCGGGTGATATGATTGTGGATACCGAATCAGCCATGGATATCGAAAGTTTGATCAGCCGATTTGCCTTGGGCGGTATTGACGGCGATGATTAAGCGGTGAACAATCCTGGTATATAATTTATGAGACACATCCTGTTTATTTCCTACATTTGTTTCGCGGCTGTTGGCGGCCTGCACGCGACTTCCTCCGAGGTGGAGCGCCTCAAAGGTGTGATCGATGCGGCCATCGAAGCCCTCTACGGCGACTGTTGCGCCGACCTCCCCGCCGAGGAGAAGCAGCAAAAAGTGCGTGAGGCGATTGAGTCCGAGTATGACCTCGATGTGATCATTCGGCGCGCGATCGGCCGTAACTGGCAGTCAATGAATTCTGAGGAGCAGGAAGAAGTGCTGGAGCTGGTCAAGCAACTGCTGGTCAAGGCCTACGTGGATGGTTTGGAAGGCAGGGACCCGCCCAAGGTGGAGTTGGGGGAGGTCGTCAGTATCACCGACCGGCGCATCGAGATCCCGTCCAGGGTGACGATTGACAACCAAACGGTCAACGTGCTCTACCGCCTGGGGAAAATGTCTTCCGGCTGGCAAATTTACGACATTGTGGCCGAGGATATTAGCGTGGTGGCCAACTACCGGCAACAGATCGACGATCACTTCCGCCGGGGGGACGGCCAGGGATTGATTAAGAAATTGAAGGAGCTCTTAGCCCAGGATGAAATTGATGAAGAAATACAACTTTAAACGCATCGCGGTGACCCTGCTACTGGGTGCCTCCATTATCACCGGCTCGCTATGGGCGGAGGATGATTTCCTCTCGGATGAAGATTTCTTTATGGAGGATCTCGATAGCGGGCCTGAAATCAGCGATCCCTTGGAGTTCATTAATCGCTACACCTTTGAGTTTAATGACTTTGTTTACCTCAATCTGTTGGAGCCGCTTGCCAATGCCTACCAGACCGTCACGCCGGATCATGTTGAGCAGGGCGCGACGAACTTCTTTAGAAATTTAGGGTATCCGGTGCGACTGGCGAGCAATGTCCTGCAAGGGCGTGTGCGGGGCGCCTGGGTGGAGACCGGGCGCTTTGCGATTAATTCGACGGTCGGGCTCTTTGGGGTGCTCGATCCTGCGGACCAGATGGACGGCTTCGAACGGATTCCCAGTGAAGATATCGGCCAAGCGCTCGGTAGCTGGGGTGTGGGCGAGGGTCCCTATCTGGTGCTGCCGTTTTTGGGGCCTTCCAACGCGCGTGATTTCGCCGGCTACGGGGTGGGGCGCGTGGTCAATCCGCTGCAAGAGCCCTACACCATGGTCAGTGATTGGGACCGTGAGTTGCGATGGGGTTTGACTGCGGTCGAGTTTATTAATGCGAGCCCGTCGATTTTGGAGCGTTATGAGCGACTTAAGGGATCGGCCATCGATCCATATAGCGCGTTGAAGCGAGGTTACACCGAGTTTCGCCGGGGGCAGATCGAGCGGTAAGCTCATGCCAAAAAGTAGCGCTGGAAATTGGCGGCGACCTTTTCGCTTAACTCCTCGAAGCGCAGCCCACGCAGCTGGGCGATGGCTCGGTAGCTGACGCGGATGTTGCCGGGATGGCAGAGCCCTTCTCGCTGCAGGGTAAATTCCTGCCGCTCGGCGGGTAGTGGGAAATTTGGCGCATCCGTCTCGATCAGCAAACGATCCTCCGGCACCTGTTCGATCAGCTGGTAGATGCTTTTGGCATTGGGCTTGAGCTGGCCGGCGTTGAAGGAAAAGTAAGCACCCAGATCAAGTAGCGGCTTGATGGTATCGACCGGGCCGTTGTAGGCGTGCAACTTGAAGCCGCGCTTTGGAATGTCGGCTCGGCGTAGGGTTTGCATAAACGGTTCATGCGCCTTCAGGCAGTGGATCGACGTCGGCAAGTTGCGCTCGGCGGCAATCGCGAGTTGCCACTCGAAGGCGAGGCGTTGCGCGTCGATATCGTGGCCCTCCATCCACTGGTCGAGGCCGATCTCGCCGATCACGCGCACACCTTGGTCGAGCGAACTGAGAAATGAATCCTGCCAGTCAGCCGGGGCTTGGTTGACTTGCCAGGGATGCAGGCCGACCGCCGGAATGAATCGCTTATCATTCGCGCACAGCTCAAGCACCTGTGGCCAATCCTGCGGCGAACTGCCGACAACGACGGCATGCGCAAGTCCGATCTGGTCGTAAGTTGCCAAGATCTCCGGCAGAGAATTGCTAAGGCTCCTGTCAGTCAGGTGAACGTGAGCGTCGGTGAGTCGGTAGGCCATTTGCTATTAGTGCTTCAAATAAGTCGCATCATTATTTGTAGCGAGAGGGTTTATCCCTCGATCCAAAACGGCTTGCTGTTCGAAACGGCTCTATCCTGGCATAAAGCCAGTCGCTACGAGATATCCCGTGGAAAACTTATTTGAAAGCATCGCTACGCCGCCATGCATGAATTGGCGAAGCGCTGGATGGATTCGACGATCCGGCTCAGGCCGTTGCGGCGGTTGGGTGAGAGGTGCTGGGTGATGCCGACTTCGCCGAGGAAGTCCGCGTCAGTGGCGGCGATTTCTTCCGGCGGCGCATCGCTGTAAAAATCGCAGAGCAGGGAGGCGATGCCTTTGACGATGGCCGAGTCGGACTCGGACTTGAAGTAGCAGAACCCGTCTTTGAATTCCGGCACCACCCATAGCTGCGACATGCAGCCGTCGATCTTGAAGCTGTCGATGCGCAGATCCTCGGGCAGCCCTTCCGCATTTTTCCCGAGTTCAACGATGTGGCCGAGACGTTCGTAGGCGTCCGGAATCAGGTTAATTTCCTCGATGAGGGCGGCTTTCTTTTCTTGTAAAGTCATCTTAAAACGCATCTACGATGAAGACTTTGCTGCCACAAGTCAAAAGAGCACTGGGTTCTTTTGCTGAATTGGCGAATGTGGGTCGCAGGGTGGATTGCGAGAGGCAGGGCAAGCGTCGTGTGTGGTGGCTGAAGCGCACCACTACTGGCTGCTTCAAATCAGTTTATTTAAAAGAATACGACGTGGTTATTTTAGCGAAAAAAGCCCGGCGGGATTTCCCGCCGGGCTTTGTGAAGTGTTGGTCGATGGCACTGGCGTGCCTTCGTTGCGAAGGTCGCGTCCTATGGGGGACGCGACTTCTAGGCCTTGAGCGTGCCGGCGTAGACCGCGTTGTCGCCCAGTTCCTCTTCGATGCGGAGGAGCTGGTTGTATTTCGCGATCCGGTCGGAGCGGCTCATGGAGCCGGTCTTGATTTGACCGGCGTTGGTGGCCACGGCGATGTCGGCGATGGTGGTGTCTTCGGTTTCACCGGAGCGGTGCGAGACCACGGAGTTGTAGCCGTGCACTTTGCCCAGTTCGATGGCCTCGAAGGTCTCGGTCAGCGTGCCGATTTGGTTGACCTTGATCAGGATGGAGTTGGCCACGCCGAGATCGATACCCTTTTGCAGGAACTCGACGTTGGTGACGAAGAGGTCGTCGCCGACCAACTGGACCTTGTCGCCGATCTTGTCGGTAAGCGCCTTCCAGCCGTCCCAGTCGTTTTCGTCGCAGCCGTCCTCGATGGAGTCGATGGGATACTTTTCGCAGAGTTCGGCGAGGTAGGCGGCCTGCTCCTCGGAGTTGCGCTTGGCACCGCCTTCACCTTCAAATTTGGCGTAGTCGTAAACCCCGTCGCTGAAGAACTCGGAAGCGGCGCAGTCGAGCGCGAAGGTGATGTCCTTGCCGACAACGTAGCCCGCAGCTTCGACGGCCTTGGTGAGCGTGTCGAGGGCGTCTTCGGTGCCTTCGAAGGTCGGGGCGAAGCCGCCTTCGTCGCCCACGGCGGTGCTGAGGCCGCGGTCTTTGAGCACCTTCTTGAGGCTGTGGAAGCACTCGGCACCCATGCGGATGGCTTCCTTAAAGGACGGCGCACCCACGGGGCGGATCATGAATTCCTGGAAGGCGATGGGGGCGTCGGAGTGCGAACCGCCGTTGATGACATTCATCATGGGGACGGGGAGCACCTTGGCATTCGGGCCGCCGAGATATTTGTAGAGCGGCAGGCCACAGGCATCGGCCGCCGCCTTGGCCACGGCCATGGAAACACCGAGCACGGCGTTGGCCCCGAGCTTGCTCTTGTTCTTGGTGCCGTCGATTTCCAGCATAGTCCTGTCGATCTCCAGTTGGTCGCAGGCGTCAAGGCCGACCAGTTCGGGAGCGATCAAGGTGTCGACGTTTTCGACGGCTTTCAGCACGCCCTTGCCGAGATAGCGATCCTTGTCGCCGTCGCGCAGTTCAACGGCTTCGTGTTCGCCGGTGGAGGCTCCGGAAGGAACGGCCGCGCGACCGATTAAGCCGCATTCGAGTTCGACGTCGACTTCGACGGTAGGATTGCCGCGTGAGTCGATAATCTCGCGCGCACGGATGTCTGTAATGATAGTGCTCATGTTAAGCAGTTCTTTTTTATTAATAGATGACTGATTGCCGCCGCCGTTTGCGGGGGCGGACTCTTGTTGTGCAGCCGATTCAGGAACTGTCAATGCTTCCTCGTGCAACGGTAGTGCAAAATGGTAGCTATCAGTGCCCCTTCAGGAGTGAATTCGAATCGGTTGCGCATCCGAAAAGAAGGCATGCGCCTGAACGGCGATGCGGGCATCCCCAAGGTGAGCCCCTACGTGCGGTGCGGGCATCCCCAAGGTGAGCCCCTACGTGCGGTGCAGGCATCCCCAAGGTGGGGTATCCTACGCTTCTTTCGTAAAGCGCTTGCTATCCCAGAGCGGGGCCCCGCACTCTTCGGCCAGTTCGTTGAAGGCCTTGATTTCCGCTTCGGTGAAGAGGAGGCCGCCGGCTTTGACCACGCGCTCGGCCCATCGGGCTTCGATCTGGCCGGGGAGGAGGCAGTTTTCGTTACCGTGGCCGAGGATATCCGCGATGACGGCTTTGACGTTAGCGGCTTGATCCCGCCCCTGCGCGAAGGCACCGCCAGAGATGGCGTCGGGGTGGATGACTTGGAAATAGAAGGCGGGGGTGCGTTTCTCGCCTTCCGGGATCTCGCGGCTGCGGAGAGTGGGGAGGCTGCCGCCGATGAAGGCGCCGACGAGTTCGTTGATCAGCGAAAGGCCGTAACCCTTGTGGGCGCCGAAAGTGGTGAGCGCGGCGACTTCCCCGGCGTCGGTGGTGGGCTTGCCGTCTTTGTCCACGGCCGCATTGGGCGGCAGGGGGGTGCCTTCGCGGAGGAACTGCTGCACCCGGCCCATGGCGATGACCGAGGTGGCCCAGTCGATCACGATGGGGAAGCCGATGGCGTCGGTGGTAGGGAAGCCCCAGCTGTGCGGGTTGGTGCCGAGGGTGGGGTATTTGCCCATGAAGGGAACGACTTCGGCGAGGGCTGCGGTGCAATTGGTGTAGGCGATGTAGCCGCGCTTGGCCGCTTCCATGACATAGCCGCCGCCCCAGAGATAGTGGAAGGCGTTATCGACGGAGACTTGGCCGATGCCATATTTATCGGCCAGGTCAATGCATGCGTCCATCGCTTCGTAGGCGGTGGCCTGGCCGAGCTTTTTGTTGGCGTTCCAGACTTGGCTGGCTTCGAATCTGGAGTCGAGTTTATCGATGCTTGCACCCGGCACACAACCGTCGGCAGCGCTGCCGAAGAGGTGGTCGAGGTGCAGCGCCTTGATCGCGTTATGCGTGCGGATGCCGTGATGGGCCGCCAGCTCGGAGAAGCGGGCCGCCTGGGCGGCTTCGTCTTCGGTGTAACCGCGGTGCTGATAGGCGGCTTTGACCAGCTCGTTGTGTTGCTGGGCGGGGACGATGTAGAAGGTTTCGCTCATAAATGATGTATTGTTGGGTTAACCGCAGAGATCGCTGAGATCGCAGAGGGAAATGCTGAATACACTCTCAGCGCACTCTGCGTGCTCAGCGGTTAAGAAAGAAGTGCTTTGGGAGGAGGAACGTCATTAACCTGCGCCAGCGGCTTTTGTCCCTTTAACAGAAGAATCAGGTTTTCGGTGGCCATGCCGGCCTGACGCACGACGCTCTCGTAAGTGCGGGAGCCGACGTGGGGCGTGATGATGCAGTTCTTGGCACCCAGTAGCGGATGATCTGCGGGCGGCGGCTCCTGGTCGAGCACGTCGGCTCCGTAGCCGGCCAGCTTGCCGCTGGCGAGGGCGGCGGCGATGTCGGTGGTGTTGGTGAGTTCGCCGCGCCCGCAATTGATCAGGGTCGCGCCGTCCTTCATGTTTTTGATCGAAGCCTCGCAGATCATGTCGCGGGTCTCTTCGGTCAGGTTGGTGTGGAGGGAGACGATATCACTCTCGCGCAGAATTTGGGTGACACCGTCCATGCGCTTGATGTTGTGCTGCTCGGCGAATTCCTCCGGCCAGTAGAGGTCGTAACCGAGGCAGGTCATGCCGAAGGCATTGGCGCGGATCGCGACTTCGCGCCCGATGCGCCCGAGACCGATGATGCCGATGGTCTTGCCCATGATTTCGTGGCCAGTCATACGCTTCCAGCCGCCGGCGGCGGTGGTGTTGGCTTGCTCAATCAAATTCTTGTTGAGCGCGAGCAGGAGCATGAAAACGTGCTCGGCCACCGTGGTGTGGTTCACGCCGGGGCAAAAGCTGACGGGGATGCTTTTTTCGGTGGCGTAGGCCACGTCGATCTTGTCCACGCCGATGCCGTATTTAGCGATGACTTTCAGTCGGGGCAGGGACTTGTCGATCACGGCTTGGGTGATCTCGTCGTCGCCGCAGAGAAAGGCATCGAACTCGCCGGCGAGCTCGAGCATCCGCGACTCGGGCAGCGGGCCGCGCTCGCGCACGATCTCGGCACCGGTGCTTTCGAGTAGTTCGTGGTGCGGGCCGGGGGTGTCCTGATAGGAGGTGGTGGTGAGGAGGATTTTCATATTCTGCAGGTTGGAATTTTTGATTATAGCCGGACGCCTTCGCGTTTGGTTGTTTCGGACTCTCCGGAAGGTTCGTCCAAAGCCGAAGGGCTTCGGCTACATTGAAAAACTTATTTGATGAAATACTAGGTGTTTATGGTTTTATCATTATTTCCTCTAAATAGTCTCAGGGAATCCGAAATAGCGCTCGGCGTTTTCATAGCAGATGCCGCTGACGAGCTTGTCGAGCCGTTCTTTATCGTCCGGGATGAGGCCGGCTTCGACATCGTTGCCGATAATTTGGCAGAGCAGGCGGCGGAAGTATTCGTGGCGCGGGAAGCTGAGGAAGCTGCGCGAGTCGGTCAGCATGCCCACGAACTGGCTGAGCAGGCCGACGCTGGAGAGGATTTCGATCTGGCTGCGCATGCCGTGGAGCGTGTCGACGTGCCACCAGCCGGAACCGAGCTGCATCTTGCCGGCAGTTTTGCCGTCTTGGAAGCTGCCCATCAGGGTGGCCAGTGGGTAGAGCTTCTCGGGATTGATGTGGTAGAAGATGCACTTCGGGAGCGCGTCTTCTCTGGCGAGGCTGTCGAGCAGGCCGATGGTTTTGCGGGCCACCGGCTCGTCGAGCATGGAGTCGTAGCCGCTGTCGGGGCCCAGGGTCTGGAACATGCGGGAGTTGTTATTGCGGATCGGGCCGATGTGGAACTGCATGGTCCAGCCTTTTTCCGCGTTCCAGCGGCCGACCTGTTGCAGCAGGTAGGTCGCCCATTGTTCGGTCTCCGTCGCAGTGGGCGCGTCGCCGTTGCGGAGCTTTTTAAAGATGGCGGCGGCCTCCGCGTCGCTGCAGGGGAGGTAGGGACAGCTCTCGAGGCCGTGGTCGGTCAAGCGGCAGCCGTTCTCATGGAAAAAGTCGTGGCGCTGCTTGAGTGCGTCGATGAACTCGCCGGCCGAGTCGAGGGTTTTGTCGCTCGCCGCCGCCAGCGCATCCGTCCATGCATTCCATGCAGTTAAGTCGCCCGTGGCCATGGCTTTATCCGGGCGGTAGGTGGGGCACATCTTCGCGGGGTGTTCGGTCTCGGCAAAAGTCGCGTGGTGCTCCAGGGTGTCTGCCGGGTCGTCCGTCGTGCCGACCACGCGCACGTCGAATTTCTTTAGAATATTTTGGGTGGATAATTCTGTTTCGGCGAGTTTTGCGTTGGTCAACTCCCAGATTTCCTCCGCGGTGTCGGGGCTGAGCACCAGATCGCAGCCGAAGCAGCGCTTCAACTCCAGATGCGTCCAGTGGTGCAGGGGGTTGCGCACGGTTTGCGGCACGGTGCGGGCCCAAGCGAGGAATTTGTCCTTCGGGTCGGCTTCGCCGCTGACGAGTTCCTCGGGTTCGCCGGCTGCGCGCATGGCCCGCCACTTGTAGTGGTCGCCCCCCAGCCAGATCTGGGTGATGCTCTCAAACCGGATATTGCCCGCCACTTCCTGCGGGGGCAGGTGGCAGTGGTAATCGATGATAGGCTGCCCGGCGGCTACTTCATGGTAGAGGCGCTGTGCCGTTTTGTTGGGGAGGAGGAAATCGTTGTGTAGATAACTCATAGATGGGTGAACATCGAACGCTGAACGTCCAACGTCCAATTTTGAATGTTGTTATGTTTTTTTGCGCTAAACAAGGAGAATGAAGTCAAATGTTCGATGTTCGATGTTCGATGTTCGATGTTCGATGTTCGATGTTCGCGCCTAGATGGTCATCGAGGCGTAGCCGCCGTCGACCACGATCTCGGCCCCGTTCATGAAGCTGCTGGCGTCGGAGGCCAGCAGCAGAGTGGCGCCGATTAATTCCTGGGCCTCGCCGAAGCGATTGGCCGGGGTGTGGCCCATGATGCTGGCGACGCGTTCGGGCGTGAGCACCTGCTTGTTTTGCTCGGCGGGGAAGAAGCCCGGCACGATGGTGTTGACCCGCACCTTGGCCTCGGCCCACTCGCGGGCGAGGTTTTTGGAGAGGTTGTGCACGGCGGCTTTGGTGGCAGAGTAAGTGAAGACCCGGGAGAGCGGGATGATGCCGCTCATCGAGCCGATGTTGATGATGCTGCCGCCCTCGCCGCGCTCGACCAAGTATTTGCCGAATACTTGGGAGGCAAAAAGCACCGCCTTTAAGTTGGTGGCGATGATGCGGTCAAACTCCTCTTCCTCGATGTCGAGGATCGGCGTGGGGGAATTCACGCCCGCGCCGTTGATCAGGATGTCGACTTGGCCGGACTTTTTCAGGACATTGTCGAGTAGTTCCTGCAGGGAGGCCTTCGAGTTGACATCGACCTTTTCGAAGTAGGCTTTACCGCCCGCTGCTTCGATCTTGGCGAGGCGGGCCGCCGCCTTTTCTTCGCTGCGGCCGACCAGTACCGTCTCGGCACCGGCGGATGCCAGGCCTTCGGCCATCGCACCGCAGAGTTCGCCAGTGCCGCCAATGACGACGGCGACTTTGCCTTCAAGTGAAAATACGGATTGGAGATATTCAGGAGCTGTCATAGGTATAGAAGAGAGCCCTGTAAGCACCCGGCTTCAAGGTTTTTCCTTACCGTCATGCCAGTATAAGCACTCATCGAGGCGGGCTTAAGCGAAAGGTTCGGGAGGGGGTGGGTAGCATGTGAGCTGCGCTGAGCTCGCGGGTGCCGCAGAGTGGGCACCATCTTTATTTCCTATAATTTATGGCAGGGGCTTATTTTACCTATAAGTTTATGCGATAAAGTCCGATTGGTGGATTATTCGTCTTCATATTGCACACATTGCTGTCATACTAACTATATGACTAACACCATACCAACACGTCACAGACTGCCTGTATTTTTGGGCAGAATCAGCATGGGGGTGGCTTTGCTTTTTGGGGGTGCGATGCTCTCATATGGCGAATTTGTCTTTATCGGCACGATGAGTTACACTCCACCAGATGATCCGGCGACTTTAACTATGCAAGGCAGTCAGTGGAACAACCAGAGTGATTTTATCGATATCAGCTGGTCAGTTTACCAGAATCCGGGCAATGAACTCCTCACAGCGACTTCTCAACCAAGTGGCTACGACTGGTATTACGAATATGTCATCACCGTGGAAGCATTCACTCCTCAGACATTTCTGCTCGAAGTGGGTCAGGGTGCTACGACAGACGATTTTGCCAATTTCCTAGTGCAAAAGTCCAATCCTGGTAACAATGATGTCAATACCAACACGGCGCTTGGCACCTTTACAGACGCAACGATCAGCAACCTGCCACAAGCAACCTATGGCCTGCAATTCTCAGGTATGGGTGGCAGTGTGAGAAACAATACGGCCGATGTCACTACGATTTCCTTTTGGTCCACCAAAGCACCCGGGTGGGGTGATTTCTTTACCAATTGTGGCGGTGGCGGCAACCGTGCCTGGAATATAGGGTTTACTGATCCCAGTCCCACTGCTGCGGCCGCAGACGGCTCCCTCAGCGGGCATCTGCTGACGCCTATTCCTGAGCCCGGTGCATTCAGCTTTCTGTTTCTCTCTGCCTTGATAATCGTTGGTGCTCGTCGCAACTTGCAATATACTTAGCCTTTCGGCTCCTGGTTGTGCTATTTTAGGTCTATCGCCGACGGCGTAGCAAGATAGGTGCCGCGCACACTAGCTGCGGTAAAACCAATCATCACCTCTTCCGGGAGCTGGCTCATTTCGGAGATGGCG